>JBEVGK010000158.1:0-5287 GCA_040511795.1 Lacisediminihabitans sp.
AGGATGCGGCGGACTACGTCGAGGTGCTGCAGACCGCCGTGCCGGCCGCGGTCGCCGACGCCGGCATCGATCCCGCTCTCGTGATCGGCATCGGTACCGATTTCACCGCGAGCACTCCGCTTCCGGTGCTTGCCGACGGCACCCCGCTCAGCCAGGTGCCCGGCTTCGAGGATCGCCCGCACGCCTATGTGAAGCTCTGGCGTCACCATGCCGCGCAGGGCCAGGCCGACCGCATCAATACCCTCGCGGCGGGTCGAGCCGAGGGGTGGCTTCCGCGCTACGGCGGTCTCATCTCCAGCGAGTGGGAGTTCGCCAAGGGTCTGCAGCTGCTCGAGGAAGACCCCGAGATCTACGAGCGCATGGACCACTGGGTCGAGGCGGCCGACTGGATCGTCTGGCAGCTCACCGACCGCTACGTGCGCAATGCCTGCACCGCCGGTTACAAGGGGATCCTGCAGAACGGCGGGTACCCCAGCCGCGACTTCCTCGGTGCCCTCAACCCCGACTTCGCCGGATTCGCGGATGACAAGGTCGCCCACGAGATCGGCCAGCTCGGCGACGCCGCGGGCGCACTCTCTGCTCGCGCCGCCGGGTGGACGGGGCTGCCCCAGGGCATCGCCGTCGCCGTCGGCAACGTCGACGCCCACGTCACCGCCCCGGCCGCCCAGGCCACCGAGCCCGGCCAGATGGTCGCCATCATGGGAACCTCCACCTGCCACGTCATGAATTCCGACGTGCTCGCCGAGGTCCCCGGAATGTGCGGAGTGGTCGACGGGGGCATCGTCTCCGGCCTGTACGGCTACGAGGCCGGGCAGTCCGGCGTCGGCGACATCTTCGCCTGGTTCGTGAACAACCAGGTGCCGGGCGCCTACCGCGAGGCGGCGGATGCTGCCGGCCTCAGCATCCACGAATACCTCACCGACCTCGGCCGCGAGCAGCCGGTCGGCGGGCACGGTCTGGTCGCGCTGGACTGGCACAGCGGAAACCGCTCCGTGCTGGTCGATCACGAGCTCAGCGGCCTGGTGCTGGGCACGACCCTGACGACCCGCGCCGAGGAGATCTACCGCGCGCTTCTGGAGTCGACGGCCTTCGGTACCCGCGTGATCGTCGAGACCTTCGCGGCGAGCGGGGTGCCGGTGACCGAGTTCATCGCGGCCGGCGGCCTCATCCGCAACCCCACCCTCATGCAGATCTACAGCGACGTGCTGCGCATGCCGATCTCCACCATCGCGAGCGAGCAGGGTCCGGCGCTGGGCTCGGCGATCCACGCTGCGGTCGCCGCCGGCGCCTATGCCGACGTGCTCGAGGCGGGGCGCGCCATGGGCAAGGTCAACCGGGCACAGTACGTTCCCGATGCGGAGCGGGCGGATGCCTACGACCTCCTGTTCGCGGAATACCGCGCGCTGCACGACCACTTCGGGCGCGGCGGCAACGACGTGATGCACCGTTTGGCGGCCATGCGCCGGGAGGCCTTCGCGCCCGCCGCCCGCGAGATCGTCGAGGTCTCGGCATGAACTACGACGCGGCCATGGTCGCGACGGTGCGCGAGGATGTGGCCCGACTGCACGACCACCTGGTGCGCTACAACCTGGTGATCTGGACCGGGGGCAACATCTCCGGTCGGGTGCCGGGCCACGACCTGTTCGTGATCAAGCCGAGCGGTGTCGACTACGACGAGCTCACGCCGCAGAACATGATCCTGTGCGACCTCGACGGCACCGTGATCGAGGGTGAGCATTCGCCGTCGAGCGACACGGCTGCTCACGCCTACGTGTACCGCAACATGCCCGAGGTCGGCGGTGTCGTGCACACGCACTCCACCTACGCCACCGCCTGGGCCGCCCGCGGCGAGGCCATCCCGTGCGTGATCACCGGGCAGGCCGACGAGTTCGGCGGCGAGATCCCGGTCGGGCCGTTCGCGATCATCGGTGACGACACCATCGGCCGTGGCATCGTCGCCACCCTCTCCGGCCACCGCTCACGGGCGGTGCTGATGCAGAACCACGGCGTCTTCACGATCGGCAGGGACGCCCGCGATGCCGTCAAGGCCGCGGTGATGGCCGAGGATGTCGCGCGCACCGTGCACATCTCGCGCCAGCTCGGCGAACCGATCCCGATCGCCCCCGGGGCCATCGACTCCCTCTTCACTCGCTACCAGAACGTGTACGGCCAAAGCGGACCGACAGAGCACCCCACAGGAGCACTTGCATGACCACGAGCATCGTCCCCGACCTCGCCAGCTACGAGGTCTGGTTCGTCACCGGCAGCCAGGGCCTCTACGGCGAGGACACCCTGCGCCAGGTCGCGGAGCAGTCGCAGGAGATCGCGAGCCGCCTCGGCGCGGCCGCGGACATCCCGGTCACCGTCGTCTGGAAGCCCGTGCTGACCGACGCCGAGGCGATCCGCCGCCTCGCGCTCGACGCGAATTCGGCCGACAACGTGATCGGCGTGATCGCCTGGATGCACACCTTCAGTCCGGCGAAGATGTGGATCACCGGCCTCGATCTGCTGCGGAAGCCCCTGCTGCACCTGCACACGCAGGCGAACGTCGAGCTGCCGTGGGATTCCATCGACATGGACTTCATGAACCTCAACCAGGCCGCCCACGGCGACCGGGAGTTCGGCTACATCCAGACCCGCCTCGGCGTGGCCCGCAAGACGGTCGTCGGCCACGTGTCGAACCCGGTCGTGACCGCGCAGGTCGGTGCCTGGAGTCGCGCGGCGGCCGGCTGGGCCGCCACCCACCAGCTCAAGCTCGCCCGCTTCGGCGACAACATGCGCTTCGTCGCGGTCACCGAGGGTGACAAGACCGAGGCCGAGCTGCAGTTCGGTGTGCAGGTCAACACCTGGGGCGTGAGCGAGCTGGTCGAGGCGGTCGAGGCCGTGCCGGAGTCCGCGGTGGATGCCCTGGTCGCCGAGTACGAGGAGCTCTACGAGGTAGTCCCCGAGCTGCGCCGCGGCGGCGACCGTCACGAGTCGCTGCGCTACGGAGCGAAGATCGAACTCGGGATGCGCGGCTTCCTCGAGGCGGGCGGCTTCAGCGCGTTCACCACCAGCTTCGAAGACCTCGGTGGGCTCCGTCAACTGCCCGGGCTGGCGGTGCAGCGGCTCATGGCCGACGGCTACGGCTTCGGCGCCGAGGGCGACTGGAAGACCGCCGTCCTCGTGCGGGCCGCCAAGGTGATGGGTGCCGGCCTCCCCGGCGGCGCATCGCTGATGGAGGACTACACCTACGATCTGGTGCCGGGGGAGGAGCTCATCCTCGGCGCCCACATGCTCGAGGTCTGCCCCTCACTCACCACCTCGAAGCCCACGCTCGAGATCCACCCGCTCGGCATCGGAGGCCGCGAAGACCCGGTGCGGCTCGTCTTCGACACGGATGCCGGCCCGGGCATCGTCGTCGCCCTCAGCGACATGCGCGACCGCTTCCGACTCGTCGCCAACGTCGTCGATGTGGTCGAGTTGCCGCATCCGTTGCCGAAGCTGCCGGTGGCACGCGCGGTCTGGAAGCCGCAGCCCGACTTCGCCACCAGCGCGGCAGCCTGGCTGACGGCCGGCGCCGCCCACCACACCGTCATGTCGACCCAGGTCGGCTTGGAGGTCTTCGAAGACTTCGCGGAGATAGCGAAGAACGAACTGGTCGTTATCGACAAGAACACGAATCTCCGTCAATTTGCGCGAGAATTGCGCTGGAACCAGGCCTACTACCGCCTGGCCCAGGGGTTCTAGCCACCACAGGCTTGCCGGGACACCGGCGGGAGGCGGCCCCCGCGGCCGCCGAATCGCACCACAGAGAAACAACGACGTACATCTGAAGGGAAACACAGTGAAGACACGCAAGATTCTCGTCGGCATCGCAGCCGCAGGATTGGCACTCTCGCTCGCCGCCTGCAGCGGCGGCCGCGGAGGCGCCGGCGACGACACCTCGTCGGGCGACAACAAGGGCGCGCTGGTCGGCGTCGCAATGCCGACGAAGACGTCAGAGCGTTGGATCAAGGACGGCAACGCCGTCAAGGCCGACCTCGAGGCAAAGGGTTACAAGGTCGACCTCGAGTACGGTGACGACAAGATCCCGCAGCAGGTCCAGCAGATCAGCAACATGCTGACCAAGGGCGCGAAGGTGCTCATCATCGCTTCGATCGACGGCACCGCGTTGAGCGATCAGCTCGACCAGGCGGCGAAGTCGGGCGTGAAGGTCATCGCATACGACCGCCTGATCAACGGCAACAAGAACGTCGACTACTACACCACCTTCGACAACTACAAGGTCGGTGTCGACCAGGCAACCAGCCTGCTCACCGGTCTCGGACTGGTGGACGCCGATGGCAAGAAGACCGATGAGAAGGGTCCGTTCAACATCGAGCTGTTCGCCGGTAGCCCCGACGACAACAACGCCACGTTCTTCTTCAACGGCGCGATGGACACCCTCAAGCCCTACCTCGACGACAAGACTCTCGTCGTGAAGAGCGGTCAGACCGGCTTCACCCAGGCGGCAACCCTGCGCTGGGACCCGGCCACGGCGCAGAAGCGCATGCAGAACCTGATCGCGAGCACCTACTCCGACGGTTCGAAGGTGCAGGGCGTGCTGTCGCCGTATGACGGTCTGTCGATCGGAATCATCTCCGCACTCACCTCGTCGGGGTACTCCACCGACGCCCTGCCGATCATCACCGGGCAGGATGCGGAGGCGGCATCCGTCAAGTCGATCATCGCCGGCCAGCAGTACTCGACGATCTACAAGGACACCCGCCAGCTCGGTAAGGAGGCCGTGAAGATGGCCGACAACATCCTGACCGGCACCAAGGTCGAGGTGAACGACACGAAGACCTACGACAACAAGGTCAAGGTCGTTCCGACGTTCCTGTTCCAGCCCACCGTCGTGACGAAGGAGAACTACAAGAAGGTCCTCCTCGACAGCGGTTACTACACGGAGGCCGACCTCAAGTAGGTCTGCTCCACCCCGGGCGGTGGCGGCGTCACACGTCGCCACCGCCTCTTTCACCGACGAAAGACAGAAGGCGCGAACGTGACAGCAAACATTCTCGAGATGCGGGACATCACCAAGACCTTTCCCGGCGTCAAGGCACTGCAGGATGTCTCGCTCGCAGTGCAGCGTGGGCACATCCACGCCATCTGCGGGGAGAATGGCGCGGGCAAGTCGACGCTGATGAAGGTGCTCAGCGGCGTCTACCCGCACGGAAGCTACGAGGGCGTGATGGTGGTGGCGGGCGCGCCCGTCGCCTTCAACAACATCCACGACTCCGAGGCGGCAGGCGTCGTCATCATC
>JBEVGK010000159.1:0-3064 GCA_040511795.1 Lacisediminihabitans sp.
CCGGCCATGACCAGGGCAGAACCGATCACGATGTGGGCGATGTTGTGGAAGTCGTTGACTTCGAACAGCCCGAACAGCAGGCCGCCGTGGGTGCTGAAGAATCCGATGCCGCCCGTGACCACGAAACCGAGTCCGCCCAGCACGACGTAGACGGACCCGAGGACGACCGCGAGCATCCGATTGGGGGAGTGCGCCAGTGTGACCGCGGGCGCCGTCGCGTCGGTCAATGCGGGCGCTGTTCGACGCCGAGCTTGGTCGCCGCGCGTTCGTAGAGGGAGACGATCTCGGCCCGCACCTGGGGGCGTTCGCTGATCGGTTCGCGCCAGGGCACCCGGCTGACGAACTCGCCGGCGACGGTGCGGTATGTCCAGATGCCGCCGTCGCCGTCGAAGCCCGTCATCTCCGCGGCCGTGGCCGCCGGGTCGACGAAGGCGCGCACGATCAGGAGGTTGTCATCGTCGTGGTCGCCGTTCATGTGTTGCAGGATGGCGGCGACGACGTCGGGCTCGAATGTTGGCACGAAATCTACGGTACTGGGGTTATCCCGTGGGTGACCATGGTTTCATGCCGATCACACCCGACACCAAGAACTGGACCTGGGTGCTCGACGCCCCCTGCCCCGACTGCGGTTACGACGCCTCCACCATCACCGCCCTCGCAGTGCCGGACATGATCCGGGCCAACGCCGCGGCGTGGCCGGCGGTGCTCGAGCGAACGGATGTCGCGGTGCGGCCCGACGACAGCACCTGGTCGCCCCTGGAGTACGCGGCCCACGTTCGCGATGTCTTCCGCATCTTCGACACGCGCCTTGCGCTGATCCTGACCGAGGACGAGCCGGAGTTCGAGAACTGGGACCAGGATGCGACGGCCGTCGCCGAACGGTACGGCGAGCAGGACCCGGCGAGGGTGGCCGAGGAACTGACGGATGCGGCATCCGTTCTCGCCGCCGCTTTCGATGCGGTGCCCGACGACGCGTGGCAGCGCCGCGGCCTGCGCAGTGACGGTGCCGCCTTCACCACGGAGACGCTCGCCAAGTACTTCATCCACGACCCGGTGCACCACCTCTGGGATGTGCGCTGAGCGGCAGCGGCACCGCGCGGTCGACGGACGGCTTAGCTGCCGCGGCGTCTACGCCGAGCGGGAGGTGAGCTCCGCGCGCAGCGGCCAGTCCTGGTTCTCGAGGATGAACTGGGCCGAGGAGCCGGTGTGACTGTTCACCACGATCGGTGCCATCAGGTTCATGCTCGTGCCGTCCTCGCCGGGGTTCGCCACGACCAGCACGATCGCATCCTCCGGGCGGGTCACACCGAGGGTGCCGACCTGCTCGTCCGAGAGCTCCGGCGCATAGTCGGGCACATAGACGGCGGCATCGAGCACGAACAGACGGATGCTGTCGTTGCCCACCGCCCGCAGCGAGTACAGGCCGCTCGCACCCTCGATATCGTCGAGGGTGAAGTCGGTGAAGGGCGCGAAGCCGGGCGGGGGAGCGACGAAGCTCAGGCTCGTGCTCATCGCAGGAAGTCCATCAGGGTGGGCTGCAGGGTGCGCGAGGTGATCGCCAGGGCCGACTGGTAGGTGATCTCCTGCTGCTTGAGCTGCAGCACCATCTCCGCGATGTCGACGTCTTCGACGTCGGCGCGCTTGGCCTCGAGGGTGCCTGTGGCTGCCACGTTCAATCCTTTTGCTCGTTCGACCTGCAGCTGGCGGGCGCCCACGCTGCTCTGCTCTGTGGTGACCGCGGTCACGGCGTCGTCGATGCCGGCCAGCTGCGGACCGACGTTCACACCGGTGCGGAGGTCGGTCACGATCGTGTCGAGCAGGGCGAAGACCGAGGTCGCGCCGCTGCCGAATACCGTCGCGCCGTCGGCGTCGACCTGCACGGTCGAGCCGGCGTCCAGCCTGCGCTGAACGGTGCTGCCGGTGCCGGTGAAGGTGTAGTCCGGGCGCACAGCGACCCCTGCATCCGAGTTGCCGGCGAAGATCGTGCGACCCAGGTAGGTGGCGTTCGCCTTACCCATCAGATCGGTCTTCAGGCCCTCGAGTTCTGAGGCGATCGCCTCCTTCGCGGTGGCCGAGAGCGCACCGTCATTGGCGCCTTGAACGGTGAGGTCGCGCACGCGGCGAAGGATGTCCGTGGTCGCCGACAGCGTCGAGTCCATCGTGTCGAGCCACCCGGTCGCGTCGTCGATATTGCGGCCGTACTGCGCGGTCGCGGCCTGGCTGACGCGCACCCGCAGCGAGTCCGCGGTACCTGTCGGGTCGTCGGAAGGCACCGAGATCTTCTTCAGCGTGGTCGACTGATCCTGCAGCTTGGCCAACATGGCCGCGCTCGACTGCAGGTTGTGCTGGGCGTTCAGCATCCTGGTCTGACTGGTCACTCGTGTCAGCATGGCTATCTCCCGACGATTCCGGTGCGGTTGATGAGGGTGTCGAGCATCTCGTCGATCGAGGTCATGACGCGGGCTGCTCCCTGATAGGAGGTCTGGAACATCAACATGTTCACGTTCTCCTCGTCGAGGTCGACCGAGGCATTCGACAGCTGAGCGGTGCTGGCATTGCGCGCAGCGCTGTCGGCGAGTGTCGCCTGCTGCAGGGCACTCTTCGCCGAGACGCCTATGCCCGTGACGAAGGTCGACCACAGCGAGTCCGGGGAGTTCGCGGCGACACCGAGCTGCGCGATCGCGTCGGCATTCGCCCCGCTGTTGCCGCCGGCGCCGGCCACGCCGGTGGCGATGCCCGCCGCGCTGGTCGGGATGACGGTCAGTCCGAGCGCGGCCGGCCCGGTGGGCGCGATGCCGAAGAAGTCCAGTCCCGTCGCCCCGCTCGGCGTCGTACCGGTGGAGTGCACGGCGTTGACCGTGGTGGCCAGGTAGGTGGCGAACCGGTTGTAGCCCTCGGCGGCTTCGGCGATTGCCCCGCCGGTGCCGGTGCCGTTCGCACCGGCGAGCACGGAGAGGGCGCCGGCGATCTCGCCGGATTCCACCGCGACGGGAACGGTCGGGCGGTCCGTCCACTGCAGAGCGAGGGGGGTGGCGGTGGCCCCGACCATCGTGGTGCTGCCGGC
>JBEVGK010000160.1:0-4038 GCA_040511795.1 Lacisediminihabitans sp.
GTAACGGAACGGCGACGGGTGCTACTGGGCGCCGTAGCCGCCGACCGGGCTGAAGCCGACCGGGAGCGCGAACGGATCCACGATGCGGCTCGAGCGGTCGGAGTCCCGCACCTGCGCGGCGAGCTCGCCGGCAGCACGTTCGATGCGGCTCGCGAGGCTCGACGGGCCGGATGTGCTCGAGTCGGCATCCGCCGTGCCCCAGTCGCTGGATGCCGCGTACACCGCGGTCGGAACCACGGTGGCGTGCAGGTAACTGAACAGCGGGCGCATCGCGTAGTCGAGCGCGAGGGAGTGACGCTCGGTACCGCCGGTCGCGCCGATGAGCACCGGCAGGTCGGTGAGCGACTGCGGGTCGAGCACGTCGATGAACGACTTGAACAGTCCGCTGTAACTCGTGGTGAAGATCGGCGTCACGGCGATCAGACCGTCTGCTGTGGTGACCTTCTCGATTGCGCCCTCGAGTCGGGGACTCGCGAAGCCGGTGAGCAGGTTGTTGGTGACGTCCTGCGCGAAGTCGCGCAGCTCGATCACGACGACCTCGATCTCGATGGGATCCACCGCTCTATAGCGATCACCCAGCCGCCGCACGACCGCCTCGGTGAGGCGATCGGCGAGCAGGCGGGTGGAAGAGGGCTGACTGAGGCCGGCGGAGACGACGGCGATTCTGCGGGTGGTCATCAGTTCACCTGCGCTTCGAGAAGCTCAGGGACGGCGCCGGCTGCATCGCGCTTCGCGACGAGCGCGGCGTGGGTCGGGCCGTCGGGCACGGATGCGGGGCGATCCTTCGCCATCTCCTTGCGGAGCACCGGCACGACCTCCTCGCCGAGGATGTCGAGCTGCTCGAGCACGGTCTTCAGCGGGAGTCCCGCGTGGTCCATGAGGAACAGCTGGCGCTGATAGTCGCCGAAGTGCTCGCGCATCGAGGCGTAGCGGTCGATCACCTGCTGCGGGCTGCCCACGGTGAGCGGGGTCTGCTCGGTGAAGTCCTCCATCGAGGGGCCGTGTCCGTAGACCGGGGCATTGTCGAAGTACGGGCGGAACGTGTTCACCGCATCCTGGGAGTTCTTCGCCATGAAGGCCTGGCCGCCGAGACCGACGATCGCCTGCTCGGCGGTGCCGTGCCCGTAGTGCTCGAAGCGGTTGCGGTAGTAGCCAATGAGCTTCATGTAGTGCTCCTTGGGCCAGAAGATGTTGTTCGCGAAGAAGCCGTCACCGTAGAAGGCGGCCTGCTCGGCGATCTCGGGAGAGCGGATGCTGCCGTGCCAGACGAACGGCGCGACGCCGTCGAGCGGGCGCGGGGTCGAGGTGAACCCTTGCAGCGGGGTGCGGAACTTGCCCTGCCAGTCGACCGTGTGCTCGGTCCAGAGGCGGTGCAGCAGTGCGTAGTTCTCGATGGCCAGCGGGATGCCCTCGCGGATGTCCTTACCGAACCACGGGTAGACGGGGCCGGTGTTGCCACGGCCCATCATGAGGTCGACGCGGCCGTCGGCCACGTGCTGCAGCATCGCGTAGTCCTCCGCGATCTTCACCGGGTCGTTGGTGGTGATGAGCGTCGTGGCGGTCGACAGCAGCAGCGTGGAGGTCTTGGCGGCGACGTAGCCGAGCATCGTCGTGGGCGAGCTCGGAACGAAGGGCTCGTTGTGGTGCTCGCCGAGCGCGAAGACATCGAGGCCGACCTCTTCCGCCTTCTGGGCGATGGTGAGGATGTTCTTGATGCGCTCGTTCTCGCTGGGGGTGTGTCCATCGGTCGGATCCGTGGTGACGTCTCCGACGGTGAAGATTCCGAATTGCATGGGGTTTCCATCCGTTCTATGCGTTTGCATAGACTATCAACACGCGGGACGCGAAACTATTCCCGGCGGCCCGTTCAACCTGTGCGCGGTCAGTTCGCGGTGTTCATCCAGACCGGAATCGGCGGACAGCGCTGCTCCAGATAGGCGAGCGCCCTGGGGGTCGGGTCGCTGCGCCGAACGTCGTCATACGGGTTCCACCGCCCCCGCCCGGTGATGCCGCCCGCTGCGAACCGGTCCGGTGTGTCGCTCGAACGTGCCCCCGCGAGCAGCAGACAGGGGCGCACCACGGTGCGCAGATACTGCTGCAGAGCGCCACGTTGGGGCGCTGTCATCCGCTCTTCCACCACCGATTGTCGAACCCAGGTCGCATTGCACGTGTAGCCGTCGATGCTGTACTGCAGATAGGTCTGCCCCTGGGTGGAGGTGAAGGCGTAGTCGTTCGGCAGCGTCACGGCCTGATATCCGCGTTCCTTGAGGCAGGCGACCATGCGGCGGGGCCAGTCGGCGTCCGGCACGGTATGCGTCACCGAGATGTCGGGGCGGAAGGCCTCCGGGTAGGCCTCGTTCAACGGCTGCCACGCCTCGTTGAGGATCCCCTCGCGGATCTGCTTGCGCTCGAGCGCGCTCATCGGTTCGGACGGCACTGCGGTGCAGCCGGCGAGCGCGACGACGGCAACGATTCCCAGGGCAAGCGCGGCGACGGATGATGCGGCACCCCGCCGCGCGCGAGACCGAGCTGTTCGCGGCCCAACCGCCCGTCGCACAGCGGCCCGTCGCACAGCAGCCCGTCGCACAGCATCGTCGCTCGCCATCACCCCAGTGTCGCAGAGTGGCCTCGTTCGACCGACTCGTGCGGGTCACTCACCGGCGAGACTGAGCCAGCGCGGCACCGGCGGGCAGCGCCGCTCGAGGTAGTCCACGGCGTCGTCCGAGAGGGTGCTCGCCCAGATCTGCTGGTACGGGTTCCAGCCGCGGGTGCTCTCGTCGCCGACGAATCCGCTCTCGCCCGGAGGCGGATCGGATCGCGCACCCGCGCTGAGCAGGCAGGGTCGCACGAAGCCGACGTAATAGTCGCGCAGGGCCGCGTACTGGTCATCGGTGAGAAGAGTGCTGACGGTGCCCGCCGTCACGAACTGGCCGGAACAGGCGTAGCTCGCCACGGCATACGACTCCGGCTCGATTCCCCCCGAGGGCGTCCCTCCCTCGCTCTGACGGGTCACGGTGAAGCCCTTCGCCTGCATGCAGTCGCTCACGTCGCCCCGCCACTCGCGATCGGCGACGAGGAGGGTGCTGCCGATCTGCGGGCGCAGCACACCCGGGTACTGCACCCGCACCTTCGCCCACATCCGGTCGAGCAGTTGGGCCCGAAGTCGTCCACTCTCCGCCGGGGTAAGCGGGTCGTCCGGGGTCGGCGCCGTGCATCCGCTCAGCACGAGCACGACGGCCAACGCGACCGCGAGCCGCGGGCTCGCGTCGCGCAGGCGGGGAGATCGACCGGACATAGGCGCAGTGTGGCAGCGCCAGGTGAACAACGCGGCGCCGTCCGCGCCCTCGGCCGATCCCCCTCGAACTGGGGCCAGCGGCGGGCCAATCCGAATTCCGACCCGTCTCGAACTCCACCCGAGAGGACCATTACGCCCGGCGGAATTAAGGGGCCGCCAGGCGATGGGGATATGGAGTTCCGCTGGCACGGAACTCGCGGAGGGGCCGGGCGACGCGATCGTGCCGGCCCCTCTTTTCGCGCTAGCGGGTCTGGCCGAGCAGGAGGTCGACCCGGTAGCCGTGGCGGGTCTTGACCACCGCGACGGGAATGCGCGGCTTGCGCCCGGCATCCTCCAGGCGTCCGAGGGTGTCGTCGACGATCGATTCGAGCCCACGGGGAACCACCCCGACGATCCCGCTGACCCGACTGCCGGTGAACAGGCGCACCACTATCGGGGCGTCCTTCGCTTCCTCGGCGGAGCTGCGGCGGGAGATCGCCGTCTCCAACTCTCCCCCGGTTGCGAGCACCGCGATCAGCTCCTCCTGGTGCGGGTCGCTGTCGGCCAGGCGCATGGTCACACGGCCGTTCGAGGGCACCAGGTTGTACCGGTAGTCCGAGAAGCTGCCCACACCGCGGTCAGACTTGGGAAGGGAGAGATCACCGGGGTTCTTCCGGTTCCAAAAGGCCATGCGTCGATCGTATCGACCGGTCACGGGCCACGATCGCGTCGGGTACGGGAAATGATCTAGACGACCGGCGCCC
>JBEVGK010000161.1:0-12647 GCA_040511795.1 Lacisediminihabitans sp.
GCGCGGCCGGCTACGGCCCGCCGCTGGTCGGCTACGGCTCCGTCGGCTACAACTACGCCAACGTCTGGTCCGCCCCGACCGCCTGATCTGCGTCAGGCCGTGGGGCGCCGCTCCGCTGGGCTGCCGCTCTGCTGATCTGCCCATCTGCTGATTGGCCCATGCGCTGATCGACCCGTCTGCCCAGTGCCCTACGCGCGCCAGCAGCCCTCGATATGGTCGTCGACCATGCCCGCCGACTGCATGAGGGCGTACATGGTGGTCGGCCCGACGAAGCGCAGGCCGCGCTTCTTGAGCTCCTTGCTGAGCGCCGTCGACTCTGGCGTCACGGCGGGAATGTCGGCGAAGCTGCGCGGTCGCGCGCTCGTCTTCGCGGGGGCGAAGCTCCACATCAGCTCATCGAAGGCGCCGGGCGCATCGCGCACGAGTTCGCGGATGATGCGCGCGTTCGAGATGGTGGCCGAGATCTTCGCGCGGTTGCGGATGATGCCCGGATTGAGCAGCAGCTCGGCCTCGTCGGCCTCGGTCAGCTCCGCGACCGCATCGATGTCGAAGTCGTGGAACGCCTCGCGGAAGGTCGGCCGGCGACGGAGGATCGTGATCCACGACAGCCCGGCCTGGAAGCCCTCGAGGCTCAGCTTCTCGAAGAGGGGCCGGTCGCCGTGTAGGGGAGTGCCCCATTCCTCGTCGTGGTAGCGACGGTATTCGGAGTCGGATGCACCCCAGGCGCAGCGTGCGCGGCCGTCTTCTCCGACGACGAGGGCGGGGCGTGGCGCCGTGATGAGAGCGTCGGCCGTGCTCATGCGAAGGCCGTGATCCCCTCGTGCTCGAGCAGCCACAGTTTGGTGGGGATGCCCTCGCCGGCGCTGTAGCCGGTGATCCGGTTGTTGCTCGCCAACACACGGTGGCAGGGCACGAGGAGCGGCACGGGATTGGCGCCGACGGCGCCGCCGACCGCCCGCCCGGCGGTGGGGCGACCGGTGAGCCTGCCGAGATCGCCGTAGGAGACGACCTCGCCGAAACTCAGGTCGTGTAGCGCCGCCCAGATCGCCTCCTGGAACGGGGTGCCGACCAGCCGCACCGGCACGTCGAATCCGGTGCGTGCGCCAGCGAAGTACTCGCCCAGCTGGGTGGCCGCACGGTCGAGGATGGCGTCGCTGTGCTCCGGCTGCTCCTCGAGCGGCAGATGGCCGCCGCGCTCGATGGTGAGCGAGGTGACGGCACTGCCGTCGCCGGTGAGCTCGATGCGGCCGATCGGGCTATCGACACGGCGCAGGGCGGCGGGCGCGGCCGGAATGCCGTGCGCGGGGGCGGATCGATCGGCGGACGGGACAGCACGAGTCGGGACAGCACGAGTCGGGACCGCGACGGTGGGGGCTTCGCTGGTGGTCATGGTTCGACTGTAGCCGGGGCATCCGTCATCGCTCTGGCGCTTTTCGGACCTGTGAACGGATGCCGGCACGGACCGGGATGTGGGGGAGGGGAACCGCGGCCTAGGCTGATCAGCATGGCTGAAATCGACTACCGCACCCTCGGCAACTCCGGACTCGTCGTCTCCACGATCGGACTCGGTTGCAACAACTTCGGTCGCGCGCAGACCGCGACGGAGACCCAGGAGGGCACGGACGCGGTCATCCACGCGGCGATCGATGCGGGCGTCACCCTGTTCGACACCGCCGACATCTACGGCTCGGAGCGCGGTCTGAGCGAGACCCTCATGGGCAACTCGCTGCGCGGTCGCCGCGGCGACATCGTGCTCGCGACGAAGTTCGGCATGAATATGGCCGGCGCCAACGGACCGGACTGGGGCGCGCGGGCCTCGCGCCGCTACGTGCGCATCGCGGTCGAGGCATCCCTGCGGCGGCTGCAGACAGACTGGATCGACCTCTACCAGCTGCACACCCCCGACCCCTCCACCCCGATCGAAGAGACGCTCTCGGTGCTCGACGACCTGATCACCGAGGGCAAGGTGCGCTACATCGGCCACTCGAACCTCACCGGCTGGCAGATCGCCGACGCCGAGTACCAGGCCATCCTCGGCGGCCACCCGAAGTTCATCTCGGCGCAGAACGAGTATTCGCTACTGGTGCGCGGGGTCGAGGACGAGGTGCTGCCCGCGGTGAACAACTACGGCCTGGGCTTCCTCCCCTACTTCCCGCTCTACAACGGCCTGTTCACCGGCAAGTTCAACGGCGGAGCGCGCCCGGCCGACAGTCGCATCATGGCGATCCGCCCGCACGTGCTCGACGACGTGCCGTGGGAGGCGATGGAGCGCTACGCCGCCTTCTGCGAGCGTCAGGGCGTCACGATGCTGGCCGCGACCCTCGCCTGGCTGCTCGCACAGCCCGGGCTGACGAGTGTCATCGCCGGAGTGACCAAGCCGGAGCAGATCGTGCAGAACGTCGAGGCCGCCACCGCGTGGAACCCGACCGCCGAAGACCTGGCCGAGATCTCCGCACTGTTCCCGCCGGCCTAGGCAGGCCCGCTACTCGAGCAGCAGCACGACCTTGCCGCGCAGGTGGCGCGACTCGAGCCGCTCGTAGGCCTCGCGCACCTGCTCCAGCGGGTAGGTCGCGGCGATCGGCAGCACCAGTTCGCCAGCGGCGACGAGACTGGCCAGCTCCCAGAGCTCTGCGGATGTCTTCCTGCCGGAACCGACAGTGGAGATGCCGTACTTCTCCGCGCCCTCGAAATAGACCACACTGTTGATCCGCGTGGGTGCGACCCCGAGCTCGAGGCCCGCCAGCACGGTCTCCTCGCCGGCACTGTCGATGACCGCCGTGATGCCCTGCGGTGCGACGGCGCGGATGCGGTCGGCGAGCCCCGGCCCATAGCTGACCGGGATGATGCCCAGGCCGCGGAGGAACTCGTGATTCGCCTCGCTCGCCGTGCCGATCACGGTGGCGCCCGCCCGCAGCGCGAACTGTGCCGCCAGCAGCCCGACCCCACCGGCGGCAGCGCTGACCAGCACGGTGTCGGCGGCGCCGGGGGCGACGGCATCCGTCGATCGCAGGGCGGTGTTGCCCACCGAGTACAGCGCACCGGCGGTGGCCCAGTCGAGCGCGGCGGGCTTGGCGGCGACATGCTTCGCGTTCACGACCACATACTCCGCCTGGGCGTTCAGCGGCGCCCAGCCCAGCACCTCGTCGCCGACCGTCAGGCCGGCCACGCCATCGCCCAACTCGTCGATCACCCCGGAGAATTCCGAGCCCTGACGACTCGGCAGCGTGTGCGAGGGCATGATCGCCGGATCGCGGCGGAGCTTGACGTCGAAGGCATTGAGTCCGGCCGCCCGCACGGCGACTCGGACCTGGCCCGGGCCGGCGTGCGGCTCCGGCACGTCGATGATCTCGAGCACTTCGGGGCCGCCGTATCGGGCGTAGCTGACTGCGGAAGACATCCGTTCAGCCTAGGGGCGTAGCAGGTTCGGATGGCCCGCAGGGCGACGGGTGCGTATACCCCCGTTCGGGGGATGTTTGCCTGCGGTTCATCGACACTCCCTACGGTCGGGCGCATGTCAGCCACACCCCTCGTCCCCCGATTCACTCCCAGCAGACGCGGCTTCCTCGGCGCGGCGGGAGCGGCCGCCGTCGCCGGTGCCGCCGTCGTGCTCACGCCGATGTCGTTCGCCGCCGCCAGCACCGGCAGCAGCCGCACCCAGACCATCACCGGCTCGCTCCAGGCCGGTGCCGCCGACTGGGTGTACCTGCCGGTCGAGGTGCCGCGCGGCGTCAACAAGATCTCGGTGAGCTACTCCTACAGCAAGCCCGCGGTCCCCTCCGGCACGCTGGCGAACTCCTGCGACATCGGCATCTTCGACCAGCATGGGCTGGATGTCGGCGGCCGCGGCTTCCGTGGCTGGTCCGGTGGCTCGAAGACCGAGTTCTTCATCAGCGCGGCCGAAGCCACCCCCGGCTACATCGCCGGCCGCGTCTCGGCCGGAACCTGGAACGTCATCCTCGGTGCGTACCAGGTCTCGCAGGCGGGAATGGATTACACCGTCACCGTCACCCTCGACTTCGGGGACGACGCCACGGCGCCCGTGCCGACCTACCCGGCGACGAAGGCCGCCGGCCGTGGCCGCGCCTGGTACCGCGGTGATGCGCATCTGCACACCGTGCACTCCGACGGCAAGCGCACCCCCGAGCAGGTCGCCGCCGGCGCCCGCGCCGCACGCCTCGACTTCATCGTCAGCACGGATCACAACACCCAGGCCTCGCATGGCGCCTGGGGTCCGCTGGCCGGTGACGACCTGCTGATCGTGGTGGGCGAGGAGGTGACCACCCGCAACGGCCACTATCTGGCGCTCGGCGTCGCCCCCGGCGACTGGATCGACTGGCGCTACCGCTCGGGCGAGGACGAGTACACCCAGGCGACCCGCCAGATCCACCGCGACGGCGGACTCGTCGTCCCCGCGCATCCGTACTGCCCCTACGTCGCCTGCCGCTGGAAGTTCGGTTATGCGGAGGCGGATGCCGTGGAGATCTGGAACGGCCCCTGGACGGCGGATGACGAGTCAGCCGTCGAGACCTGGGACTCCATGCTCGCCGTGAACTCCGGCCACGGCGACCACTGGCTGCCCGCGATGGGCAACAGCGACGCGCACAGCGAACCGCAGGTGATCGGCCTGCCGCACAACGTCGTGCTCGCCGACGGCCTGTCGCGCGAGCAGATCCTGCAGGGCGTTCGGCGCGGAACCAGCTGGATCGCCGAGTCGGCGGATGTCCAGCTCGACTTCCAGGTGACCGGCGGCGGCAAGACGGTCGGCATCGGCGAGCGGCTCGCCGTCGCCCGCGACGCGCAGGTCACCGTCACCGCGACCGTGGCGGGCGTGCCGAACGGCGTCATCCGGTTCATCACCGACGAGGGACAGACCCAGCAGGTGCAGCTGTCGGCGACAGGCAGCGGCACGAGCACCTGGGTGACCACCCCACAGCTCGCGCGCTATGTGCGCGTGGAGGTGCGGCATCCGCTGGCCACCGGCGCCCCCGGCAACGGCAATGGCATGGGCGCCCAGCTGCAGCTCGGCCCGATGGCCGCGCTGAGCAACCCGATCTTCCTCGGGCGGTAGTTCGCAGAATTCAGGTCAGATCGAGGTGGCAGGCGGATATTCCGGCGGCGCCCCGGTCTGACCTGAATGTCGTGAACTGGTATCGAGACGCGGGCGACCCGCACCCGGTCAGTGACCAGTGAGCGGCGCCATCAGTTTCGCGATGCGCGAGGCCGACCCCGTGAGGCGCTCCTCCGTGTCGGCGGCGGCCATCGCCGCCGTGCCGAGGTTCGCGCCGAGGTAGCGCAGCGGCTCTGGCTCCCACCGCGGGCTGGCGTGGCCGACCCACGGCAGAGCGGTCAGGTCGGTCGTCCGGCCGATGATGAGGTCGCGAAGCGTGCGCCCCGCGAGGTTGGTGGTGCTCAGTCCGTCGCCGACATAGCCGCCCGCGCTCGCGATGCCGGTCACGGGGTCGTGCCGCACGCTGGCGTGCCAGTCCCGCGGTACGCCCAGCGGGCCGCCCCAGCGATGCGTCACCGCGACATCGCGGGTGGCCGGGAACAGCTCGGCGAGGGTCGCGCGCAGGTGCTCGAACACGTCAGGCGCCCGGTCGTAGGAGGAACGGATGCTCGAGCCCCAGTGATACCGCGCGCCGCGCCCGCCGAAGGCGACCCGGTTGTCGGCGGTGCGCTGGCCGTAGACCAGCAGGTGCCGGAAGTCGGCGAAGGTCTGCCCGTGCTCGATGCCGAACTCGCGCCAGTCGGCATCGCTGAGCGGCTCGGTCGCGATCATCAGCGAGTACAGCGGCAGCACATCGCGGTGCGTCTGCGGGAGCGTCACGCCGTACCCCTCGGTGGCGAGCACCACGGTGTCGGCGGTGACCGTGCCCCGGTCGGTCAGCACGCGGTGCGGCTGCCAGTCGAGCACCTCGGTCTGCTCGGCGATCCGCACCCCCATGGACTCGACCACGCGGGCCAGACCGCGCACGAGCTTGCCCGGGTGCAGACGGGCGCACGCGGGATCGAAGCTGCCCTGCGCCGTCTGGATGATCTCATCCACACCGTAGGCCGCGGCATCCGCCACCTCAGCCTGGGCGGCGGCACGCTGCACCGCACCGCGGGCGAAGGTCACGGTCCCGCCCTTCCGGTAGTCGCAGTCGATCCCCTCGGCGGTCGCGACCCGCCCGACCTCGTCGACGGTGTCGATCATGGCGCCGCGCATGGCGAGTGCGGAGGGACGGCCGTGCATCCGTTCCAGCTTCGCGGTGGAGGCAGGGAACAGGGCCGAGCACCAGCCGCCGTTGCGACCGGACGCGCCGAAGCCGGCGATGTGCTTCTCGAGCACGACGATGCGCACGGACGGGTCGGCCTTGGCGAGGTAGTACGCCGTCCACAGCCCGGTCAGCCCGGCACCGACGATCGCGACGTCCGCGGTGCTGTCACCGTCGAGCGGCGCGCGGGGGACGAACCTCTCGTCGAGCGAGTCGAACCAGAAGCTGAGGTCGCGGTACGGCCGAACGCTCAGGGGAGCCCTCCCATCACAGAAGCTGGCCGGCCTCGGTCAGCACACGGCGCAGGATGCCCTCGATCTCGTCGAACTCCGCGGGGCCGATGGTGAGTGGCGGGGCGAGCTGCACCACCGGATCGCCGCGGTCGTCCGCGCGGCAGTACAGGCCGTTGTCGTAGAGGGCCTTGGACAGGAATCCGCGCAGCAGACGCTCCGACTCGTCGTCGTCGAAGGTCTCCTTGGTCGCCTTGTCCTTCACCAGCTCGATGCCGAAGAAGTAGCCGTCGCCGCGCACGTCGCCGACGATCGGCAGGTCGAGCAACTTCTCGAGCGTCGAGCGGAAGACCGGGGAGTTGGTGCGCACGTTCTCGAGCAGCTTCTCCTCCTCGAAGATGTCGAGGTTCTCCAGGGCGACGGCGGCCGAGACCGGGTGACCACCGAAGGTGTAGCCGTGATAGAACGACGTCTGCCCGTGCTTGAAGGGCTCGTAGATGCGGTCGCTCACGATCGTCGCGCCGATGGGGGAGTAGCCGCTGGTCATGCCCTTGGCGCAGGTGATCATGTCGGGCTGGAAGCCGTAGGTGGTGGAGGCGAACATCTCGCCGATGCGACCGAAGCCGGTGATGACCTCGTCGGCCACGAGCAGCACGTCGTACTGATCGCAGATCTCGCGCACCCGCTGGAAGTATCCGGGCGGCGGCGGGAAGCATCCGCCGGAGTTCTGTACCGGCTCGAGGAAGACGGCGGCGACCGTCTCGGGGCCCTCGAACAGGATCATCTCCTCGATGCGGTTGGCCGCCCACTGGCCGAAGGCGTTCAGGTCGTCGGCGTGCTCTGGCGCGCGGTAGAAGTTGGTGTTCGGCACGCGGAAGCCGCCGGGGGTCACCGGTTCGAACATCTCCTTCATCGCCGGGATGCCGGTGATGGCGAGGGCTCCCTGCGGCGTGCCGTGGTAGGCGACGGCGCGGGAGATCACCTTGTGCTTGGTCGGGCGTCCCTGCAGCTTCCAGAAGTACTTGGCCAGCTTGAACGCGGTCTCCACCGCCTCGCCGCCGCCGGTGGAGAAGAACACCCGGTTGAGGTCGCCGGGCGCGTAGTCGGCGAGACGGTCGGCCAGCTCGATGGCGTTCGGGTGCGCGTAGGACCAGATCGGGAAGAAGGCGAGCTCCTCGGCCTGCCGGGCCGCGGCCTCGGCCAGGCGACGACGACCGTGCCCGGCGTTCACCACGAACAGGCCGCTCAGCCCGTCGAAGTACTGGCGTCCCTGGCTGTCCCAGAGGTGGTGGCCATCGCCCTTGACGATGATCGGCACGCCATGGCCGTCCTCCATCACGGACTGCCGGCTGAAGTGCATCCAGAGGTGATCCTTGGCCTTCCGCTGCAGATCCGCCTCGTCGTACGACCGAGCGGGGGTGCTGGAGGGCGCGGATGCCGTGTCGACGGGCGTGGGCATGGTCATGATTTACCTTGTTCCCCAGTTGTAGAACTGCTTCTGCAGTTTCAGATAGACGAAGGTCTCGGTGGAGAGCACGCCCGGGATCGAGCGGATCTCCTTGTTCAGCAGGTCGATCAGGTCCTGGTCGTTCTCGCACACCACCTCGGCGAGGATGTCGAAGCTCCCCGCGGTGAGCACCACGTAGTCGACGGCGGCAATGTGACCGAGCCGTTCGGCCACCTCGGTGGTGTCGCCGGTGACGCGCACGCCGATCATCGCCTGGCGATAGAAGCCGAGCTGCATCGGGTCGGTGACGGCCACGACCTGCATGACCCCGGAGTCGGTCAACTTCTGCACCCGCTGGCGCACCGCGGCTTCGCTCAGTCCGACCGCCTTGCCGATCTCGGCGTAGGAACGGCGTCCGTCGGCCTGCAGCTGCTCGATGATCGCCTTGGAGACATCGTCGAGTTGCACGGGCTTCGAGGTGGGGCTCATGCCCTGATTCTGTCAGCCCCTCTGCTCTCTCACAAGCGAATCCGCACCAGTGGGCCCTTTTTCCTGCGGATTCGGTGGCTATCGGCCGTTTACCCGGCGGCATTATGGTGGAGGCATGAGTGAGCTGCGCAACTTCATCGATGGCCAGTACGTAGAGGCGAAGGGCGATGGCGAGTTCGACCTCATCGACCCCGCCACCGAGGGGGTCTACGGCACCTCCCCGGTCTCCGGAAGAGCGGATGTCGATGCCGCGTTCCACGCCGCCGCCACCGCCTTCGAGAGCTGGGGCGAGACCACGCCGGGGGAGCGTCAGCTCGCGCTGTTCCGCATCGCCGACGCGATGGAGGCGCGGGCGGACGAGTTCGCGAACCTCGAGTCGAAGGACACCGGCAAGCCGCGCGGCTCACTGGTCGAGGACGAGATCCTGCTCTCCGTCGACCAGATCCGCTTCTTCGCCGGCGAGGCGCGGCACCTGAACGGCATGGCGTCCGCCGAGTACATGAAGGACCACACCTCGCAGATCCGCCGCGAACCGATCGGAGTGATCGGCCAGGTCACCCCGTGGAACTACCCGCTCAACATGGCGGTCTGGAAGTTCGCCCCGGCCATCGCCGCCGGTAACACCACGGTGCTGAAGCCGAGCGATACCACACCGTCGTCGACCCTCCTGCTGGCCGAGGTCGCGGCCGAGTTCCTGCCGAAGGGTGTGCTCAACGTCATCACCGGCGATCGCACAACGGGCGCCGCGATGATCGAGCACTCGACGCCGCAGATGGTGTCGATCACCGGATCGGTGCGGGCGGGCATGGAGGTGGCCCGCGCCGCCGCCAGCGACCTGAAGCGCGTGCACCTCGAGCTCGGCGGCAAGGCACCGGTCATCGTCTTCGACGACGCCGACATCGCGCTCGCCGTGGAGGGCATCGCGACCGCCGGCTACTTCAATGCCGGCCAGGACTGCACGGCGGCCACCCGCGTGCTGGTGCAGGCCGGCATCCACGACGAGTTCGTCGCCGCGCTCGCCGCCTACGCCCGCGACAACGCGAAGACCGGTGCGCCCGACGAGGACGGCATCCTGTTCGGCCCGGTCAACAACGCGAACCAGCTCGCCTAGGTCACCGGATTCATCGACCGCCTGCCCGACAATGCGACCCTCGAGCTCGGCGGTCACCGCCAGGGCAGCACCGGCTACTTCCACGAGGCGACGATCGTCTCGGGTCTGCTGCAGACCGACGAGGCGGTGCAGCGCGAGATCTTCGGACCCGTGATCACCGTGCAGAAGTTCACCGACGAGGCTGAAGCCCTGGAGTGGGCGAACGGTGTGCAGTACGGCCTGTCGTCGAGCGTGTGGACCGAGAACCACGGGCGCGCCATGCGCTTCGCCAAGCACCTCGATTTCGGCTGCGTCTGGATCAACACCCACATCCCGCTGGTCGCCGAGATGCCGCACGGCGGTTTCAAGCACTCCGGCTACGGCAAAGACCTGTCGAGCTACGGCTTCGAGGACTACACGCGCATCAAGCACGTGATGTCCTACATCGGCGGCTGAGCGTGACGGACGGCGAGACCCCCACGCCTGACGAGGAGACCATCGTTCGTCCGCGGGCCGAGAGAGCGCCCGTGCCGCCAACCAGCGGAACGGATGACGCGGGGTCCGGCATCGATGCCGACACGGTCATCCGCTCCCGCCCCTCCGCGTCGCGGGACGATGTCCAGCTCGCACAGCCCGTGCCGCCCACGCCTCCCGCGCTGGTGGAGCCCGAGCAGCCGAGGGGTTCCGTCGCCGACGTGCTCGACCCGCCCGAGCCGGCGCGGGAGCGAGTCTTCGCCTACGGCTTCCGGGTGAACAACGGTCGCGCGATATCACTCGAGACGCCCGTGCTGATCGGGCGCGCACCCACCCCACCGCGCATCCTCACCGCCGAGCCGCCGCTGCTCGCGCGCGTCGAATCTCCACACAAGGAGGTCTCCGGCACCCATCTCGAGCTGCGGCAGCAGGGCACCCTGGTGATCGCCACCGATCTGCGCTCGACCAACGGCACGACGGTCACCCCGCCCGGGCGCGACACGCAGAAGCTGCGTCAGGGTGAATCCGTGGTCGTGCAGCCCGGTACCGTTATCGATATCGGCGACGGTAACCTCGTCGAGATCCTCCCGCTGCAGAGCCGCGAGAGTTCCTAGCTCAGCCCATCCGCTCGGCCCCGCCCCCTCGGGACGGCCGTGTCGTCGTCGCCGGGAGGCCCACCGTGACCGAAGTCGGACGCAGCAGCGCTGAACTGGCGCTGACGCTGCCCGGCCGTGCCGACGCCGGCTTACGGCTGGCCTGGGGGGCTGCCACGGATGTCGGCCTCAAGCGCAAGCTGAACGAAGACAGCTACATCGCCGAGTCACCCGTCTTCGCGGTGGCCGACGGCATGGGCGGCCATTCCGCCGGAGACCTCGCCAGCGCGGCCGTCGTCACCCGCCTCGCGGAGGCGCTCGGGCCCGACTTCGTCGAGCCCTCGGTGATCGAGCTCGCGCTCCACGACGCCACCGAGGACATCGCCCTGGCCGCCGCAGACCTGCCCCTCGGAGTCGGCACGACCGTGACCGGCGCAGCGCTGACCCTCCACGACGGCGAACCGTACTGGGTGGTGTTCAACGTCGGTGACTCGCGCGTGTATGCCTGGGGTGCCGTCGGGGCAGCGGATGCCGCGGGCGGCGACGAGCCACCCGTCGGCCTGGTGCAGATCACCGTCGATCACTCGGTGGTGCAGGAGCTCGTCGCCGCAGGACTGATCCGTCCGGAGGACGCCGAGTCGCACCCGGAGAGCAACGTGATCACCCGCGCGGTCGGGTTCAACGCCGAGCCTCGCATCGACTTCTGGGCGGTCCCGGCGCGCGCGGGGCTCCGCCTGCTGCTCTGCTCCGACGGGTTGAGCAAGGAGCTGGACGACCGAGCCATCGGCGGCATCCTCGGCTCCGGACTGAGCGCGAGCGACGCCGCCGAGGCGCTGGTCGCGGCGGCCGTGCAGAGCGGGGGGCGTGACAACGTGACCACGGTCGTGGTGGATGTGGTCGCCAGTGACGGCGAGTTCGAGGTGGAAGACACCGCCCCCCGAAGCCGCAGAGCCCGCACGGAATAGCCGGACATCCCGCCCCGACGCGGAGTGGCACCCCCCGAACAGGGGATACGAAACGGCGCGCTCATCAGCACTTTGGTCGCGGGCGGCTCGGGTACGGCATGCGTACAATAGAGGATCGACGGGACGCCGTCGGAATGGGCACGACCGTGCCAGAGTGACAGTGCCCCCATGGCACGCCCCTGCGGGGACTCTCACCACTGAGCACTGAGCACTGAGCACTGAGCACTGAGCACTGACCGCTGAGCGCTCAGCACAGAGCACGACCACCGGGGAAGGGAGAGAGACATGGCCCGCCGCCTACCCTCGATTCCGCCCGTGCTCCCCGGCTTCGCCCACATCCACGTGCTCGGCTCCGGCGGTTTCGCCGATGTCTTCCTGTACGAGCAGAACATGCCGCGCCGTCAGGTCGCCGTCAAGGTGATGCTGAGCGAGGTGGTCAACGATCAGGTGCGTCAGATGTTCCAGGCCGAGGCCAACCTCATGGCTCAGCTGAGCGCGCACCCGTCGATCCTCACCGTCTACCAGGCCAGCGTGTCCGCCGACGGGCGCCCGTACCTGGTGATGGAGCTGTGCTCCTCCGCGCTGAGTGAGCGCTACCGGCGCGAGCGGATCCCGGTCGCCGAGGTGCTGCGCATCGCGGTGAAGATCGGCAGCGCCATCGAGACCGCACATCGCGCCGGCGTGCTGCACCGCGACATCAAGCCGTCGAACATCCTGCTCACGGCCTACGGGCATCCGGTGCTCTCCGACTTCGGCATCGCTTCCACGCTGACCGAATTCGAGACGACGGAATCGGTGGGGATGTCGATTCCGTGGTCGGCTCCCGAGGTGCTCATGGACGAAACGCCGGGCAGCGTCTCGTCCGAGGTCTGGTCGTTCGCCGCCACCGTGTACTCGCTGCTCGCGGGTCGCTCCCCCTTCGAGATTCCGGGCGAGTCGAACAAGTCCGCCGATCTGATCGGCCGGATCAACCGGGCGAAGGCACAGCCCCTCGGCAGATCCGATGTTCCGCGCAGCCTGGAGCAGCTGCTGCAGCGCGCCATGTCGCGCAAGACGGATGCCCGACCCCGCAGCGTGATCGAACTGGTGCGCGAACTCCAGG
>JBEVGK010000162.1:0-7157 GCA_040511795.1 Lacisediminihabitans sp.
CAGCCGAGCGCGTGGCCGAGCGCGGTGCCGAGCGGCACGCCGAGCACGAACGCGGCCGTTCCGCCGCCGCTCGTGATCGCGACCGCGCGGCCGATCTGGTGTTTGGGCACGAGGTGCGCGGCGTAGGCGCCGACCACGGCCCAGAACAGTCCGTGCGCAAGGCCACCGATCACCCGCGCGACGACCAGCACCGCGTAGGTGGGTGCGACGGCGGCCAGCACTCCGGAGGCGGCGATGATGAGTAACACCACCACCACGAGGCTCTTACGCGAGAAGTTGCGGGTCAGCGCGGCGAGCGGGGTCGTGGAGAGCACGACGGTTCCGGCGAACACCGTCACCAGAAAGCCGACCTGAGAGGCGGAGACCGTGAGGCCCGCCGCGATGTCGGGCAACAGCCCGGTCGGCAGGAACTCGCTCGTCACCGACACGAAGATGGCGCAGGCCAGCACGAGCAGGCCGACCCAGGGGAAGGTGTACCGGGTGGAGATGGGCGCGGTCACGACGACATCCGTTTCGCTGGTGTGGGTCGCTGCGCCGCCCGCGGGCCGCCGCAGACGCGCCGACGACAAGCAGAATACTCTGGATGCCGTGACCCTCGCCGAGCCGACGCCCCCGCCCACCCACTGGGTGCTGACCATCGTCTGTGCCGACCGCCCGGGGATCGTTCACGCGGTCAGCGGCGCGATCGTCGAGGCCGGCGGCAACATCACCGAGTCGCAGCAGTTCTCGAGCGACGACACCGGCACCTTCTTCATGCGCCTGCAGGTGCAGTCGTCTGTCGATCGGACCGCCTTCGAAGTCCATCTCGCCCCCGTCGTCGAGCGCTACGGTATGGACCTGACCCTGGATGTCGTCGGCCGCCCGATGCGCACGCTCGTGCTCGTCTCCACCGCCGCGCACTGCCTGGGCGACCTGCTGTTCCGGGAGCGCGCGGGGCAGATTCCCATCGAGATGCCGCTCGTGCTCAGCAATCATCCGCAGCTCGCCGGCCTCGCCGAGTTCTACGGTGTGCCCTTCGAATCGCGGCCGGTGACGACGCCGGAGCAGAAGGCCGAGTTCGAGCAGCGGATTCTGGATGCCGTGGCCGAGTTCGACATCGAACTGGTCGTGCTCGCGCGGTACATGCAGATTCTCTCCCCCGAGCTCTGCGACACGCTGGCCGGCCGCGCGATCAACATCCACCACTCATTCCTGCCCGGATTCAAGGGCGCGAATCCGTACCGCCAGGCGCACGCTCGCGGGGTGAAGCTGATCGGCGCGACCGCGCACTTCGTCACCAGCGACCTCGACGAGGGGCCGATCATCGAGCAGAACGTGGTGCGCGTCGACCATTCCCGCACGCCGGCCGAGCTGATGGCGATCGGGCAGGACGAGGAATCCCGCACCCTCACCCAGGCGGTCACCTGGTTCGCCGAGCACCGGGTGCTGCGCGACGGCGCCCGCACGATCATCTTCCGATGAAGATCACACCGAATCTCGTACTCCGCTTCCTGCTGGAGCTGTTCGCCCTGTTCTCGCTCGGCTACTGGGGGTACATCTCCTGGCCGTTCCCGCTGCCCGGGATCTTCTTCATGATCGGCGCACCGCTGTTCGCCGCGATCCTCTGGGGCGTGTTCCGCTCACCGCGGGCGCTCGTGCCGCTCGATCCGGTGGGGCGCGCCCTGGTCGAGATCTTCGTGATGGGGTCCGCGGCGGCTGCCTGGCTCACCATCGGGTATTGGCCGGTCGCGCTCGTGTTCGGCGTGGTCGCGGCGATCAGCGGGGTGATCAACGGACGCGCGGAGATCACCCGCGAAGATGAGGCCGACTAGATACGCTGGCGTGGTGACCACGTCTGAGCCCATCGCCGTCGAACCCGACTCCGCCCGCATCCTGTTCCGCGGGGCGCGCAAACTGGACGCGAACGGCGAGACGCAGGACTTCTGGATGCTCGTGCAGGGCGACAGCATCATGGCGACGGGCTCGGGACCGCAGCATCCGCGGGCCGACCAGACGATCGATGTCGCGGGGCGCTGGCTGGTGCCGGGGTTCATCGACCTGCACACGCACGGCGGCGGCGGACACTCGCACGAGGAGACGGTCGACGATATCGCCATCGCCCTCGCCACCCACCGGGCCCACGGCACCACCCGCTCGGTGCTCAGCCTGGTCGCGAATCCGATGAATCAGCTGATCGAGAGCCTCGGCGTGATCGCCGACCTCACCCACCGCGACCCGCTCGTGCTCGGTTCGCACCTGGAGGGCCCGTTCCTCTCCCCCGGCAAGCACGGCGCGCACAATCCGACCTACCTACGAGAGCCCTTCACCTATGACGTCGAGGAGCTGATCGGCGCGGCGCGGGGCACCATGCGGCACATCACCCTCGCGCCGGAGCTGCCGAATGCCCTCGAGGCCATCGACGTGCTGGTGGAGAACGAGATCGCGGTGTCCATCGGGCATACCGAGGCGACCTTCGAGCAGACGCAGGAGGCCTTCGACCGGGGGGCGCGCATCCTGACGCACGTGTTCAACGCGATGCCCGGGATCCACCACCGCGCACCGGGCCCCGTCGTCGCGGCCTTCGACGACGACCGCGTCACCATCGAGCTGGTGCTCGACGGGGTGCACGTGCATCCGGCCGTCGCCGAAATGACCTTCGCCTCCGCCCCCGGCCGCATCGCCCTGATCACCGACGCCATGGCCGCCGCGGGCTCCACCGATGGCGACTATCGGCTCGGCAGCCTCAACGTCTCGGTGCGCGAGGGGCTGGCCTTGCTCTCCGGCACGACGACGATCGCCGGGTCGACCCTGACCCAGGATGTCGCGCTCCGCTGTGCCATCGACCGCACCGGCATCCCGGCGCAGGACGCGATCACCGCCCTCACCCTCACGCCGGCCCGGGCCCTCGGTCTGGAGCACCGCCACGGTCTGCTCTCCCCCGGATTCGCGGCCGATGCCGTGATGCTCGATCACGACTGGCGCGTCGAGTCGGTCTGGGCGGCTGGCGCGCTCATCGCGTAGCGATCCTTCGACAGGCTCAGGAACCGATTGCTTTCGACAGGCTCAGGAACCGATTACCACGGTCCCTGAGCTCGTCGAAGGGCGCGGGCGATTGGGCGCTCCTCGACCAACGAACAACTAGTACGGCAGGGGCGGTACGCGCTGCCAGTGCGGCTTGTGCTCGTAGACGTAGCGGTAGTAGTCCGCGAGTCGGAGGGCGGATGCCGCCGCCGCGTCGATCACGATCGTCGCGTGGGGATGGTGCTGCAGTATCGATGCCGGGACCATGCTCGAGACCGGTCCCTCGATGGCGGCGGCTACGGCATCCGCCTTCTTTGCCCCCTGCGCGACCAGCAGCACGCGCTTCGCCGCCATGATCGTGCCGAGGCCCTGGGTGACGCAGTGCGTGGGCACCTCATCGAGGGAGGCGAAGAACCGCGCGTTGTCGTCGCGGGTCTGCGGCGCGAGGGTCTTGATGCGGGTGCGCGAGGCGAACGAGGAGGTGGGCTCGTTGAAGCCGATGTGTCCGTTCGAGCCGATGCCGAGCAGCTGAAGGTCGATTCCGCCCGCCGCGACGATGTCGGCCTCGTATCGTTCGCAGGCGGCCTCGATGTCGGGCGCGCGGCCGTCGGGGACCTGCACCAGCGCCGGGTTCATCCGCAGCGGTTCGACCACCTCGGTGCGGATCACCGAGGCGTAGCTCTGCGGGTGGTCGAGCGGGATGCCGACGTACTCGTCCAGCGCGAAGGCGCTGGACCGGCCGAAATCGAACAGTCCGAGCTCCACCCCGCGCGCGAGTTCAGCGTAGATGCCGAGCGGGGACGAACCGGTGGCGAGCCCGAGCACGGCCGCCGGGTCGCGGGTGACCAGGTGCGCGATCTGCGCCGCGGCCGTGGGGGCCCCGGCGGCCCCGGGGGGCCGGGATATGATGAGCCGAGGTGTGGAAAGCGAGAGGCGCACGGGCGGTCCGTACGACCCGACGAAGGCCGCACCGACGGCCGCCGCGGAAAAGCCGAGCGGCACCAGCTGCACGCGCTCCGGAAGGTCGAGCGAGGCGAGGAACGGGGATGACGTGGCCCAGCCGCGCAGAACGTCGCCGACCCCGGAGAGCAGCGGTTCGCCGAGCGAGCTGATGCCACCGCCGATGACGACGGTGTCGACGTCTACGGTCAACACGAGCACGCGCACGGCCGCGGCGATGTTCTCGATCAGGCTGCTGCGCACCGCGATCGCTGCGGGGTCGCCCGAGTCCGCGGCCTCGAACAGCGCCTGCACCGGCCGTTCGCTTGTGCTCGGCCACTGGCGCGACACGGCACCGCCGGACGCGACCGTCTCGAGGCAACCGCGCTGGCCGCAGGTGCAGATCGGGCCATCCGGGTTGACCGGGATGTGGCCGATCTCGCCAGCCGTCCCCCGCGCTCCGCGCCAGAGCTGGCCGCGCAACACGAGCCCGGCGGCGAGCCCGGTGCCGAGGTTGAGGTAGGCCATCGAGTGGTCGGCGGGCAGCCCGAGCAGGTGGAACGCCCCCACGGCAGCGGCGTTCACGTCGTTCTCGACCCGGACGTGGACCCCGAGGCGCGCGGAGAGCTCCGGCCCGAGCGCGAGGTCTTCGACGCCGAGGTTCACTGCGTGCGAGACCCGCCCGGCAGTGCTGTCGATCGCACCGGGGATGCCGACCCCGACCGATTCGAAGTCGCTCACCGCCACGCCCAGGAACTCGGCGAGCCGGATCACGGCATCCGCGGTCACCTCCACGACGGCCTGGCCGCCGAAACCGGTGGCGACCTTCACCTGACCGACGACACGGTCCGTCTCGTCGATGGCGACGGCATCCGTCTTGGTCCCCCCGATGTCTACGCCGACTCTCACCGTGTGTCCTCTTTCGTGTCGTTCGCCGCGGCATCGAGCCAGGCGAGAAGTGTGTCTGCGGCGTGCCGCGACGCCCCGAAGGTCGCGACGTCCGCATAGCGGCGGTCGGCCGACGGCCAGCCCATGTCGACGACCACGGTCTGCGGATGCCGCGCCCGCAGGTCATCGATCGCGGCACGAACCCAGTCGTGCCGGTGGTTGTCGCGCCCGATCACCACGGGGGTCACCCCGGGCGGCAGCTCGATCGCCTCGCCGCTGCGCGCCGTGATGGCGGCGGCCGCCTGGCTCCCATCGCCCCAGGGTGCGTCGCCGACGGCGATGTTGGCTGCGGTCTGCAGCTTCACCAGAATGCGATCGACGGGCACGGCGAGCCCCGGCCGAACGTCGAAGGCCGCGAGGGTGCGGTACGGGTCGAATACCGGCTCACTACCCGTGACCGCATATTCCGGAATCGGAATGTCGCGACGGTCGGTCTCGAGGCCGACCGCGAGCGCACGCACGCGAGCCGCGGCGTCCGCCAGCCGGTCGGCGGAGAGCCGCCCCGTCTCGACCGCGGCGATGATCGCCGCCTCGATCTCGGCCAGCTGCTCGTCGGTGTTCTTCGTGCCGATGCAGAGCAGGTCGCAGCCGCCGACGATCGCCCGCACCGCAGCCTCGGGGATGCCGAACTCGCCGCTCGCCCCGGCCATGTCGAGCGCATCGGAGACGATCACGCCGTGGAAGCCGAGCTCGTCGCGCAGCAGTCCCTGCAGGATCGCCGGCGAGAACGTCGCCGGGTTGTCGGCATCGAGCTGCGGCAGCAGGATGTGCGAGCTCATGATCGTGCGGGCACCGGCCCCGATGGCCGCCGCGAAGGGCAGAAGCTCGCGCTCGCGCAGGGTCTCGAGCGGTAGATCGACGACGGGGAGGGCCAGGTGCGAGTCCTGCGCCGTGTCGCCGTGCCCCGGGAAGTGCTTGGCACTGGCGGCGATGCCCGTCGACTCGAGACCGCGCACCCACGCCGCGCTGTGGCGCGCGACATCCTCGGGGTCGGCACCGAAGCTGCGCACCCCGATCACCGGATTGTTGTCGTTCGAATTGATGTCGACATCCGGGGCGAAGTCGACGGTCACACCGGCGTTCCGCAGCTCCCAGCCGACGGTCGCCGCGACGAACTCGGTGTAGCTCTCGTCGTCGATGCGGCCGAGGATGGCGTTGCCCGGGTAGGGCGAGCCGAGCGCCTGGTAGAGCCGGGTGACGTCGCCACCCTCCTCGTCGATCGCGATGACGGCCAGCGGGTTGGCGTCGCGGATCGCGTCGGTGAGAGCGCGCAGCTGGGCGCGCGACTCGACGTTGGTGCGGAACAGGCAGACGCCGCCGAGCCCGTCGCGCAGTCGCGCGGCGAGCCACTCCGGCAGGGTGGTGCCCTCGAAGCCGGGGAGCAGGGTGGCGCGAGCGTCCCTGCCCACGGTCCCTGAGCTTGTCGAAGGGGTCATCCCTTCACCGCCCCGCTCACGAGCCCACTGGTCATCCGCCCCTGCACCAGCAGGAAGAAGATGATCACCGGCAGCGCGACGAGAGTGGATGCCGCCATCACCTGACCCCAATCGATTGCTTTCGAGGCCGAGGCCTGGATGAATCCGCGCAACCACAGCGGAAGCGTCTGGTCCGCGTTGCTCTGCAGCACCACCAGCGCGACGGTGAACTCGTTCCAGGATTGCAGGAACGCGTACACGCCGGAGGCCACGAGCCCCGGGGCGAGCAGCGGGAAGGTGATGCGCAGGAACGCCTGCACCCGGCTGAGCCCGTCAACCATCGCGGCCTCCTCGAGCTCGGCGGGGATACCGGCGACGAAGCCGCGCAGCATCCAGATGGTGAACGGAACGACGGCGGCGATATAGATGATGCTCACGCCGAGCACGGTGTTGAGCAGGTTCACCGAAGCCATCAGCTTGTACTGGGCGATGAACAGCCCCTCGGCCGGCAGCATCTGGATGAACAGGATCGCCAGCACGAAGCCCTTGCGGCCACGGAAGCGGAAGCGACTGATCGCGAGCGCCGCGAGGAAGGCGAAGAACAGGCAGCAGACCACGACCAGCAGCGCGATCACCACGCTCATCCCCAATGCGGGAAAGAAGGTGCCGCCCTCGAACACCGCGGCGAAGTTGTCGAACGAGCCGCCGAAGGGCAGGAAGGTCGGCGTGGTCGACTGCAGCACCACGTTCGGCAGCAGCGAGGAGTTGACCATCCAATAGACCGGGAAGATCCAGACCAACGCGACGACGATGCCGACGAGGGAGAGGATCACGCGGGCGGGGCGTACCCGTTTC
>JBEVGK010000163.1:0-3738 GCA_040511795.1 Lacisediminihabitans sp.
CATGAACGCCACGCTCGTCCGCATGCCCGCCGATCGACTGCGGGGGTGGATGCTCGCCGCGAACGCGCAGTACCGCCTCGAACGCATCGAGGCGGGGGAGACCGAGGCGGAGGCCACGGCGAAGGCGGCACAGTCCCTCGCCGAGACGTTCCCGGCCGGCCGGCTCCAGGTCGGACACCTCGTCTTCGAGGTGGTCCTCGACGAAGCCGCGGTCGGTGTGCTGTGGATCGGACCGCGGAGCACGAGCCACCCGGATGAGTGGTGGGTCTGGGACGTGGAGATCGACGAGCCCTTCCGAGGACGCGGGCTCGGTCGACAGGCCATGCAGCTCGCCGAGGCGGCGGCCAAGGAGCAGGGCGCGAAGACGCTGGGGTTGAACGTCTTCGGGTTCAACCGGATCGCGCGCGGCCTGTACGAGTCGCTCGGCTACGAGACGATGGCCGTGCAGATGCGCAAGGCGCTCTAACGCGGGTCGAGCCCGTCGATCAGCTCGGTCATGACCCGGTCGGCGAGTGACGGAGGCTTCGGGTGCCCGTCGGCGGTGGTCCGCGAGGTCGTCGCCCGGTCGAGCGCGAGGACCTCGCCGTGGAGGTGCTCCATCTTCGCGTCGAGCCTGGAGGCCGCCTCGGCGGCGTGCTTGAGCTCGGCGAGCAGGCTGTCCGGCACGGCCTTGTCGTACTTGTAGTAGATCTTGTGTTCGAGGCTCGCCCAGACATCCATGGCGACGGTACGGATCTGCAGCTCGACGTTCATGTGCTCGACCGATTCCGAGAGGAATATCGGCACCCGCACGATCATGTGCAGACTCTTGTAGCCGTTCGACTTCGGGTTCTCGATGTAGTCCTTGACCTGTAGCACGGTGATGTCCGACTGGGTCGAGAGCATCTTCGCCACCCAATAGGCGTCGGAGATGAAGCTGCAGACGACCCGCACGCCGGCGATGTCGAGGATGTTGTCGCGGAACGAATCGAAGGTCATGTCGATCCCGCGACGTCCGGCCTTGTCGAGGATGCTCTCCGGAGACTTCAGCCGTGCGTTGACGTGCTCGATCGGGCTGTACTCGTGAAGGTGCTCGAATTCCGTCGTCAGGATGTTGATCTTCGTCATGATCTCGTCGATCGCGAACTGGTAGTTCAACATGAAGCGGGCGAAGTCGGAGCCGAGCTTCTGCAGTTCGGTGTACTGCCCCACGTCGGCACGCATCGCGGATAGTCCCACCGGATGATCACTCACCCCACCAGTATCAGCCCTCGAGGCGAGAGTGGTCCCCTACGTGATGCCAGGTGCGGTTGTGGTACACCAGCGGCGGCTCCTCGGTGGACGAGATGTGGGCCTGGAGGGCATGCACCGCGATGACCGTCGACCCGCCCGCCTCCATGCGGTTGATGATGCGACCGCGGATCCAGACCGGAGCGCCCGGCAGATAGGGCTCACCGGTGACCAGCCGGCTCCAGATGGAGGTGTCGGCGAAACGGTCGACACCGCTCGTCGCGAACAGCTTTGCGACATCCAGCTGGTCAGCACCGAGCAGGTGCACCACGACGGTGTCGGCCCTGTTCAGGGTCGGCGCACTGGAGGATTGGCCAGAGATCGAGAACACGAGCAGCGGCGGTTCCGCGCTGACCGAGAAGACGGATGTCGCCGTCAGTCCGACCGGACCGTCACCGGCGTCGGCGGTGATCACCGCGACCCCCGCGGGGTGATTGCGGAAGGCGAGCTTGAACTCGGCCGGGCTCAGCCCCGCGAGTTCGTCGAGGCTCTGGACCGGGGCGAGCGGGCTGTGCTGCGAAGTGGGCTGCGGAGCCTGTGCCGGCTCATACGACTGCGCTGGCTGCCGTGACTGCGCTGCCGAACTGCTCGAGCTCATCTGTCCTCCGAATCGATCGTCTCCTCAGACTGCTCGCTGGCCCGGTGAAGGGCAACGACATGACCGAGTGTGACGGTCTGAGCCTGGTGCTGCGAGCCCGGCGGGTCGCCTCCGAAGCGATCGACCCGCCAGACTCGGCGTACACATGCTCTAACGTCCGCTGGGCGTCGATTCTTCCGATGGCCCGTTCGTCAGCAGCGCTTCGTCGTTCAGGAGCGTTTCGGCCTCGATCGACACGTCCTCGCGCGTCAGGACACCCGCACGCCGCGCCGCCTCGAGCGCTTCCGCCTCCTCGCCTCCGATCGCCTCGCCCCGCGCAACCAGCCCGGCCACATCGGAGAGCGGGATCTGCTTGAGGAACAGCGCGAGCACGAATGCCAGACCGATGAACGGCAGCAGGTACCAGAACACGGGAGCGAGTGCGTCGGCGTAGGCCGCCACGACCCCATCTCGAATGGCGGAGGGAAGGGTGCTCAGCGTCTGCGGATCGATCGTGGAGGTCGCCTGGGCGGCATCCGCTGCACTCGCTCCCGCCTTCGAGAAGACCTCCGTGAGGTTGTCGGTGAGGCGCGTGGTGAAGATGGTCCCGAACACCGCGACACCGAGAGCGGCACCGACCTCGCGGAAGTAGTTGTTGGTGCTCGTCGCGGTGCCGACCATCGAGGGTGCGACCGAGTTCTGCGACACCAGCACGATGACCTGCATGATCAGTCCGAGACCTGCGCCGAACACGAACAGGAACACGCAGATCAGCCAGATCGGGGTGGTCGCCGTCAGCGTCGTCATCGCGAGCATCGCCGCGGCGGTGAGCAGCGTGCCGATGATCGGGAACATCTTGTAGCGTCCGGTGCGCGTGATCAGGCCGCCCGAGACGATGGAGGTTCCGATGAGGCCCGCCATCATCGGCAGCATGAGCAGACCGGATGCCGCTGCCGAGGTGCCCGACGACATCTGCAGGAAGGTGGGCACGAATCCGATCGCCGAGAACATCGCGAGACCGAGGGTGAGGCCGATCGCGGTCGCGTTGATGAAGACGCGGTTCGTGAACAGCGACAGCGGGATGATCGGATCTTTCGCCTTCGACTCGACCAGCACGAACAGCAGGGCTGCGACGACGAGGCCCGCGCCGAACAGCCAGGTCTCGATCGCGCCCCAGCCGTGGGCGGAGTCGCCACCGAAGTCGGTGAAGAAGATGAGGCAGGTGGTGAAGGCAGAGAGCAGGATGACTCCCAGCACGTCGATCGGCGCCGTCGCCTTCTTGTTCGGCAGGCTCAGGGCGAACCAGGCGATGGCGAAGGCGGCGATGCCGACCGGGATGTTGATGTAGAACGCCCACTGCCAGGTGAGATGATCGACGAAGAAGCCGCCGAGCAGAGGCCCGCCGACGGCGGACAGGCCGAAGATGGCGCCGAGCGGTCCGAGATACTTGCCCCGCTCGGAGGCGGGAACGATGTCGGCGATGATCGCCTGCGAGAGGATCATCAGCCCGCCACCGCCGAGGCCCTGCACCGCACGGAAGACGACGAGCTGGGTGAAGTCGCCCGCGAAGGCGCAGCCGACCGAGGCGACGGTGAACAGCGCGATGGCGATGAGGAAGAGCCGGCGCCGGCCGAGCACGTCGCCGAACTTGCCGTAGACCGGCATGACGATCGTGGTGGCGAGCAGGTAGGCGCTCGTGATCCACACCTGGTGCTCGACGCCCCCGAGCTGGCCGACGATCGTCGGCATCGCGGTCGACACGATGGTCTGGTCGAGGCTCGAGAGCAGCATCCCGGCGATGAGTGCGCTGAAGATGATCCAGACGCGCCGCTTCGTCAGAAGCAGGGGAGCGGGTGCGGAGAGGGCGGTCATGCGGGATCCGTTCGGAATGG
>JBEVGK010000164.1:0-6036 GCA_040511795.1 Lacisediminihabitans sp.
CGAAGATCGCGACCGGCTCGACACCGGTGCTGAGCAGCCCGAGGGCGTAGTCGGCGTAACTCGCGATACGCGTCGGCTCGTGATCGAGCTTCACCGTCTTGCCGGTGTCGTCGGTGAAACTCCAGGCGGCGTCCGCGGCGGAGGACCCGCCGGAAACGCTGTCGGATGTCGCACTGCAGCCGACGAGACTGGCGATGGCGAGGAGGGGGGCGAACAGGAGGACGGAGCGGCGCACGGCCTTCGAGTGGGTCACGAACTCAGGTTAGCCTAACCTTACTTCGACCGTCCAATCTGCCCTTGTCATCCGCGCGTTCCATCCACCTCGCCAGGCGTCTCGGCCGTACTCAGTCCCCGCGCGTCCGGCCGGTTCGCGCTCGGCCAGCGGAAGTCGGACGTCGATTCGGGCCGCAGTGCGGGCACCACCAGCGGGCTGCCGCTGCTCGGATCGGGCACCACCAGCGCCTCCAGGTCGAATGCCGAGCGCAGGATGTCCGGGGTCAGCACCTCCCATGGCGCGCCGTCGGCGAGCACCCTCCCGCCACCCACGACCACCAGTCGATCGGAGTAGCGGCCCGCGAGAGAGAGGTCGTGCAGCACCATGACGACGGTGGCACCGCGCTCCCGGTTGATCGACCGCACCAGTTCCAGAACATCAAGCTGGTGGCTGAGATCGAGGAAGGTGGTCGGCTCGTCGAGCAGGATGGTAGGGGCCTCCTGGGCGAGCACGAGGGCGATCCAGGCCCGCTGCAGCTGCCCGCCGGAGAGGGAGCCGGCATCCCGACCCGCGAGCTCCGCCAGTCCCGTCGCCGCCAGGGCGGCGTCGACGACCTCGGTGTCGCGCGGCGTCCACGGCTTCAGCATGCTCTGGTGCGGATGCCGCCCCCGCGACACGAGATCGCGCACGCTCGTCGCCGACGGGGTGAGGGGCTTCTGCGGCAGGATCGCCAGCCGGCGGGCGACCTCCCGGGTGGCGAACTCGCGCACCGGCCGCCCGTCGAGGCGCACCGTTCCCGCGGAGGGCTGCAGGATGCGCCCGAAGGCCTTCAGCAGGGTCGACTTGCCGCTACCGTTCGCGCCGATGAGGGTGGTCACCGTGCCGGCTTCGATGCTCAGGTCGAGCCGCTCGAAGACGACGGAACGGTCGTAGGCGAGCGTGAGGCCGCGGGCCTCGAGCGCCGGCACTGGTCCCGTTGCTGTTGCCGTTCCCGTTGCCGTCAGCCGTGCCGCGGCATCCGTTCGTGTCTCGCTCACAGGGTCTCCCGTTCTTTGCGTCGCGTCAGCAGCCAGATCAGATAGGGGGCGCCGATGATCGCGGTGATGATGCCGACCGGCACCTGCCCCGGCAGCACGCCGCGCGCCAGCGCGTCCCCACCCGTGACGATGATGGCGCCGACCAGCCCCGCGGCGAGGATCGGCGGCCGCCCGACGCGCGCGAGTCGGCGCGCGATCTGCGGCGCGACGAAGGCGACGAACTCGACCGGCCCGCTCGCCGAGACGGCGGCAGCGGTGAGCACCACCGCACAGACGATGACCACCAGCCGATGCCGCTGCACCGCGACGCCCAGGCTGGTCGAGACCTCGTCGCCGAGCTGGGTGAGCTCGAGGTTGGTGGACTGCTGGAGGGCGATCGGCGTGATCACGACGAGGCAGACCAGCACCGGCCAGACACTGGACCATGACACCCCGGACAGGCTGCCCACCAACCACTGCGCTGCCGCCGTCGCGTCGGTGATCTTCGCGCGCGCGATGAGATAGCTGGTGATGCCACCGAGCGCCGCGGTCGCGCCGATGCCGATCAGAATGAGGCGGTAGCTGTCGACCCCACCGCGCCAGGCGAGCCCGTAGACGATCGCCGAGCTGGCCAGGGCGCCGAGCACGGCGACCAGCGGCAGTCCGAGCGAAAGCAGTCCGGCCCCGACCGAGTAGCTGCCGCCGGCCAGCACGATGGCCGCCACCGCGCCGAGACTCGCCCCCGAGGTGACGCCCAGGATGTCCGGGGTCGCGAGCGGATTGCGGGCGAAGGTCTGCGTCAGGGCGCCCGCGATTCCCAGTGCGGCACCGACGAGCAGGCCCGCAACGACGCGGGGCAGTCGGAGCTCGATGACGATCAGTTCTTGGCCGGGCGTGCCGGCGCCCACGAGGGTGCGCACGGCATCCGGAATCGTCAGCGACGACGAACCGGCGACGATGCCGAGCAGCGCGATGACGATCGCTGCCACCAGGGCGATCAGGGTGACGATGACCACTCGCGGCCGCGACGGCGACCACCGGTGCGGCAGCCTCACAGCTCGCCGCCGAGTTCGCGTCCCGGACGTGATGCGGCCGCTCACAGCGTGACCATCCGTGCCCGGCGCACGATCGCGATGAAGACCACTCCGCCGACCACCGTGAGCACAACGCCGACCGAGACCTCCGCGGTGCCGCCGACGAGCCGTCCGATGACGTCGCAGGCGAGCAGAACGCCCGAACCCACCAGACCGGACGCAGGGAGCAACCATCGATGGTCGCCCCCGATCACCGCGCGCGCGACGTGCGGTGCGGTCAGCCCGACGAAACCGATCGGTCCGGTGATGGCGACGGCGCTGGCCGTGAGCAGGGTGATGGCGGCGAGGCCGACCACCCGGGCACGGATGAGATTCTCGCCGAGACCACTCGCCAGTTCCGTGCCGAGGGCGAGCGCATTCAGCGAGCGGATGTTCGCGACCGCGAAGACGATGCCGACCGCCGCGAAGACCAGGGCCGCATCAACGCCGGAGAGGGTTCGGCCGGAGAGCGAGCCGATCACCCAGATGCGGTAGGCGGCGAGGGTGGTCTCGTCGGAGAGCACCAGAAACGAGGTGAAGGCCACCAGCAGGGCCGAGACCGCGGTACCTGCGATCGCCAGCGGCACCGGGCTGGAGAGTCCGCTGCCGAGAGCCGCCACGGAGAACACGATCACGCTGGCGACGATGGCACCGGCCAGCGCGAGCCAGAGGGTGGTGAGCACCGAGCTGGTGCCCAGAACGTAGACGCCGATCACCACGGCGAGGGCTGCTCCGGCCGAGACACCGAAGATGCCGGGGTCGGCGAGCGGATTGCGTGTCTGCCCCTGCATCACGGCACCGGCGACGCCGAGGCAGAAGCCGACCAGCAGCCCGAGCGCCGTGCGCGGAACGCGGGATCCCCAGACGACTGCCCCGACATCCTGTGCCGGATCGACCAGGGCGGCGAGCACCACCCTCGGGCTGATCAGGTTGCTGCCGAGCATGAGGCTGAGGACCGCGATGGCGATGAGGCCCAGCGCCAGACCGAACAGCACGAGCGCACGGGAATGGACTGCGGCGATCGATCGGAGCACGAGGTAAGCGTAGCCTTCCCTAACTCACCCCGCGTGCACCTCTTCGGCTCTTGCTCTGGTCGCCGCGCGCCGCCGTCACTATCGTGGGCACCATGCGCGAGCAGCCCCACTCGCCAGTCCACCCGGATGCGAGCCCCGAGCCATGCCCTCCCACGCCATAGGCGTGCTCCTGAGGGAGCATCGACAGCGCAAAGACCTCACCATCGAGGCACTGTCCGCGCTGTCCGGCGTCAGCGATCGCACGGTGAGCGACGTCGAGCGCGGAGTGTCGACGGGCCCACACCCTCGCACGATGGCCGCCCTCGCGAACGCCCTCGAACTCGACGATGCCGACCGCTCGACCTTCCTCGAGGCGGCCAGGGTGGGACGCCGCTCCGTGGCTCCGGCCAATCGGCTTCTGCCCGACAGCTCCACCGCGCTCGGACGAGACGCCCAGGTCGACTCGATCCGTCGGTTCATCGCCGGCATCGCGACCTCGGGCGCGGTGAAGGTACTGCTCGGTGAGCCGGGCGTGGGCAAGTCGCTGCTGCTCGAGATCGCGGCATCGATCGCCGCCGCATCGCACTACCAGGTGTTGACCGTATCGGGCGTCGAATACGAGGCCGACCTCGCCTACTCCGGGCTGCATCAGCTGCTGCTGCCGCTCACCGGTGACTTCCCGCGTCTGGACAGACGACAGCGGGCCGCGCTCGAGGTGGCGCTGGGTGTTCGCGACGGCATCGCGCCGAGCACGCTCGTCGTCTGCACCGCGGTGCTCGCGCTGCTGCAGCGGGCCGCCCGCCAGCGCCCGATCCTGCTCATCGTCGACGACGTGCCCTGGCTGGATCGCGCCAGCGCCGTGGTGCTGGGCTTCGTCGCCCGTCGACTGGGCGAGACGCACGTCGGAATGCTGGCCGCCGTACGTACGGACGACCACACGCTGTTCGACACGATCGGCGGCGCATCCGAGGTGGTCCCCGAGCTCGTGCGCGCGGACGCCGTGCAACTGCTCGCCCGCTCGCGACCGGCACTCTCGCGCCGCGCGGTCGATGCGGTGCTCGGTCAGGCGCACGGCAATCCGCTCGCGGTGCTCGAGCTCGGGCGCGAGCTCGATCGACTGGCACCCGAACCGCTCGAACTCATTCCCGAGATCATCCCGATGAGTGAGCGTCTCGAGCGGGCCTTCGCGTTCCGGTTCACCGAGCTCTCGGCGACGACGCGTGCGGCGCTGCTCACGCTCGCACTCGAATCTCGCAGCACCATCGGCCTGCTCATCGATGTGGGGTTCACGATCGACGACCTCACCGCCGCCGAGTCGGCGGGACTGATCCACGTGAACCTCGCCGATGGCGCCGTCTGGTTCCGGCATCCGCTCGTGAGATCGGCCGTCGTCTCCCGCGCGAGCGCCGCCGAGCGGCAACGCACCCATCTGAGCATCGCCGCGCGGGTCTCGGACGACCCGGATCGACGGGCCTGGCACCTCGCAGACGGCCAGCTCGGGCCCGACGAGGAGACCGCACAACTGCTCGCCGATACCGCGGCGGGAGCGCTCGCGCGGGGCGACCGGCTCGGCGCCACGAGGATGCTGATCCGCTCGGCCCAACTCACACCGGATCCGACTCTCAGAGCAACGCGGATGGCTGAGGTCGCCTACCTGGGGGCGGAGGTCACGGGCGATACCGAGCTGTCTTCCGATCTGCTCACCGTGCTGCGATCATCGCCCGGCGCCGAGAGCCTGCATGCGACGGTGGCCGCGGCTCTCATGGACATCACGGCCGGTGGCGACTACTCCTCCGTGCAGGCACGGCTGGTCCACGCGGTCGAACACGGCGATCACGGCTGGCGTGCCGACAATGCCGCGCTGATCGACACGCTCACGTACTGGGTCACCGTGTGCTGGGTCGCCGGTCGCGTGGACTTCTGGCCGCCCCTTCTCGCCGCGGTCGATCGCCTGGTGCCCCGCGCGCCAGCACTGCTGGCCGCATCGGTGTTGGGCCTCGGCGATCCGGCACGCACCGGCGCCGAGGCCGCAGCGGTGCTCTCCAGGCTGCGGGACGAACTGGGCGACGCATCCGACGTGACCGTGGTCGAACGGCTCAACCTCTCCGGGGTGTTCGTCGACCTGATCGATCGAGCGGCGACCCTGCGCGTCGTCGCCAACGACCGGGGCGGGCCCGTCAACGAGATGTACCTCAGATCGCTGAGCCAAACCTGCGTCGCCGACTTCTTCTCCGGGCGCTGGGCAGAGGCCCAGGCGCTGTGCGATGAGGGGGTGGCCGCCACCCAGCAGGCTCACTACGCCATCAACACCTGGTATTTCTCCTGGATGCAATCGCTGCTCGCCGCGGTACGCGGCGACGCCAGACAATCATCCGCCTGGGCAGCCGACCTCGATGCCGCAGCGCTCACCCGCGGTGCCTTCGGCCAATACCGCTTCGGGCTGCACGCTAAGACCCTGGCTGCGGCGGGGGAGGGCGACTGGGAGAGCGCCTATCGAGCAGCGACCACCATCAGCCCGCCCGGCGTCTTCGCACCCTACGTACCGACCGCGCTCTGGGTCGCATACGACCTCGTCGATGCTGCCATGCGCACCGGCCGGCGCGCCGAGGCGCGGGCACACCATGCCGCCTTGGTCGAGCTCGACCTCGCCGGCATTTCGTCACGCCTCGCCCTCGTCGTCGCCGGCACCGGTGCTCTTGTCGCCGACGATGATGATCACT
>JBEVGK010000165.1:0-3136 GCA_040511795.1 Lacisediminihabitans sp.
TTGAATGTTCGGTCGACGACCTTGCCGCTCATGACGTTCTTGACCTTGGTACGCACGAACGCGCCACCCTTGCCCGGCTTGACGTGCTGGAAGTCGATCACGGTCCAGAGCTGGCCGTCCATGTTGAGAACGACGCCGTTCCTGATGTCAGCGGTAGAGGCCATGACTGTAAATCCGTATCTATGAGGAAATGTTGAAATTGACGAAGGAAGCGATCCCGCGAAGGGAAACCAGCTATCGAGTCTACCCGCTCTCGGAGAGTGCGTTATCCGAGTCGCTACTACCCCAGCTTGAGATCGATCGCACGGATCGCCAGGCGATAGGAGTCGAAGCCGAAGCCCGCGATGACTCCCGTCGCGACGCCGGAGATCACGCTGCTGTGGCGGAAGGCCTCGCGCGAGTGCGGGTTGGAGATGTGCACCTCGATGAGGATGAGCCCCGCCGCCGAGACGAGAGCCGCGGCATCCCGCAACCCGTAGGAATAGTGCGTGAAGGCGGCGGGATTCAGGATGACCGGGCAGCCCAGATCGACCGCCTCGTGCAGCCAGGAGATCAGCTCTGCCTCATCGTCGGTCTGCCGCAGATCGAGGTCATAGCCCGGCGGGGCGGCGGCGACGAGCTCCGCCCGCAGATCGTCGAGAGTACCGCTGCCGTAGACCTCAGGCTCGCGTGAGCCGAGGCGACCGAGGTTCGGGCCGTTGAGGACGAGGATGCTGGCCATGCTGCGAGCTTATCGGCGCGACCTCCGCAGGCCACGCTAGTGGAAGGTACCGAACCCGCCGTCGGCCTTGAGCAGCTGCCCGCTGACCCAGCCGCCGCGATCCGACAGCAGGAAGGACACGACGCCGGCGATGTCCGCCGGGGTGCCGATGCGGCCGGCGGGCGTCTGTGCGATCGCCGAGTGATGGATCTCCGGCGTCATCCACCCCGTGTCGATCGGGCCGGGGTTGAGCGCATTCGCACTGATGCCGAGCGGCCCGAACTCGACCGCGGCGGCACGCACCAGGCGATCGAGCGCACCTTTGCTGGCGCCATACGCGATCTCCCCGCCGATGGCGTCGCTGGTGAGCGCGACGATACGCCCCGAGGTCCCGGTGAAGCGCCGGGCGAACTCCCGCATCAACAGCCAGCTGGCGCGCGTGTTCACGGCGAAGTGCCGATCGAACCCCTCGACCGTTTCGGTGAGGAGCGTGGCGTTGACGCTGTGGGCGTGGCTGAGCACCAGGGCGCTCACGGGGCCGATCGTCTCGGCCAGGTCGAAGACAGCGGTCGCCACCTCGACCTCGGCGAGGTCCGCGTCGATCGCCAGCGTCTGGGCACCGAGCGCGCGCAGGCCATCCTCGATGCCCTTCACGTCCCCCGCGCCGCCGTTCAGCGACGCGTCATAGTCCCTGTTGTAGACGAAGGCGATGTCCCAGCCGTCTCGGGCGAGCTGCTCGGCGATGCCGGCGGCGATGCCGATGGTCTTGCCGAGTCCGGTCAGCAGAACGAGCGGACGTGAGGATTCCATGCGCCCAGGCTAGCGGTGCCCTTCGACAGGCTCAGGGACCGAACGGTCCAGGACCCGGGCGAAGGGCGGCAGACTACAGGCCGATCTCCTGGTAGGCGGCGAACAGCAGACTCTCGTCCGGGCCGGTCAGCACGGTCGGCTTGGCGACGTCGTCGAGCACGATGAACCGCAGCATGCTCCCGCGCGCCTTCTTGTCCCGCTTCATCACCGACAGCAGCGTCTGCCAGCGCCCGGCCGGGTAGCCGACGGGCAGCTGGAGGGAGGTGAGGATGCTGCGATGCCGATCCACGACGGCATCCGACAGTCGTCCGGTCAGTCGGCCCAGTTCCGCCGCGTAGACCATGCCGATGGAGACGGCGGCTCCGTGCCGCCACTGGAAGCGCTCGGCGTATTCGACCGCGTGCCCGAGGGTGTGGCCATAGTTCAGGATCTCGCGGATGCCGTGCTCGGTGAAGTCCTCGCCGACCACCCGCGCCTTCAGCGCGATGGAGAGCTCGACGACGCGACGGAATTCCTCGCTCCGCGGGTTCGTCGCCACATCCACGTCCCGCTCGATGATGTCGAGGATCTCGGGCTCGGCGATGAATCCGGCCTTCACCACCTCGGCGAATCCGGCCAGGATCTCCATCTGGCTGAGACCGTCGAGGGTATCGAGATCGACCAGCACCGCCGAGGGCGCGTAGAAGGCGCCGACCAGGTTCTTTCCCTCATTGGTATTGATCCCGGTCTTGCCACCGATCGAGGCGTCCACCATGCCGAGCAGGGTGGTGGGGATCTGGATGAGACGCACCCCGCGCAGCCAGGTTGCCGCCACGAAGCCGGCCAGGTCGGTGACCGCACCGCCGCCGAAACCGATCACCAGGTCGGAACGCGTGAAGTCCGACTGCCCGAGGATCTGCCAACAGAAGGCGGCGACCTCGACCCGCTTGCCGGTTTCCGCATCCGGGATCTCGGCGAGCAGTACCTCGTACCGCTCGCTGAGCGAGGAGCGCAGCTTCTCGGCGCGGGCACCCAGCGTGGGCGGGTGCACGATCAGGATCTTGCGCACCTCGGTGCCGATCAGCCCGGGCAGTTCGCCGAGGATCCCGCGCCCGATGAGGACGTCGTACGAATCGGTGCCCGCCCTCTGTGAACCGGGAACGGTGATGATGCTGGTGCTCATGGTGCTTCCTCTGTGAGAACCGGGGCCTCGACCCAGGCCGCGATCTCTGCCGCGATGTGCTCGATGGGACGACGACTGGTGTCCCAGGTGCGGGTGGCGAGTCGCTCGTACGTCTCGCGGCGCGCCTCGACCAGCGCCGACCACGACGCGATGCCGTCGGCGATGAGTGGGCGGTTCGATCCACTGAGCCGAGCCTCGACGGCCTCCGGGCTCACCGTGACGAGCACGACGCGCAGGCCGCCCAGTTCGCGCTGGGTGTCCCGGTCGAGCACCGCTCCCCCGCCGAGCGAGACGACGGCGGATTCGGTCAACGCCTGCGCGACCACCGCGCGCTCGTACCGGCGGAACGCGGCCTCGCCCTGCTCGGCGAAGATCTGCGCGATCGGGCCGTGCTGGGCGACGATGCGGCGATCGGTGTCGATGAAGTCGGAGCGGAGGATGCGGGCGACCCGCTTGCCCAGCCG
>JBEVGK010000166.1:0-8190 GCA_040511795.1 Lacisediminihabitans sp.
CGGATGTCTTCGGCTTCTCGATTCCCGGCATCCTCGGCATCGCCGGCTCGAAGCCCACTCGCGTGAACGAGATGATCCTGCCGCCGGTCGCCCACGGGGTGAAGGTGATCTCGATCGGCATGTTCGTCGACACCTCGACGGCCGCGGGGGCCGCCGTGTCGTGGCGCGGACCGATGCTGCACCGCACCATCCAGCAGTTCCTCACCGACGTGTATTTCGGTGATCTCGACGTGCTGCTGCTCGACCTGCCGCCCGGCACCGGCGACGTCGCGATCTCGATCGGCCAGCTGCTGCCTCAGGCCGAGGTGCTGGTCGTCACCACGCCGCAGCCGGCCGCCGCGGAGGTCGCCGAGCGCAGCGCCATCGTGGCGCGGCAGACGGGTCAGCGGGTGATCGGGGTCGTCGAGAACATGGCGGGGCTCGCCCAGCCCGACGGCGGCATCCTGCACCTGTTCGGTGAGGGCGGCGGAGCCGAGGTGGCGCGACGGCTGTCAGCCGACTCCCCCGCACCCGTGCCGGTGCTCGCGTCGATTCCGCTCAGCATCCCGCTGCGGGCCGGCGGAGATGCCGGGGAACCGGTCGTGCTGTCTGATCCGCGCGACCCGGCGGCCGTGGCCATCTCGGGTCTCGCGGATGCGCTGGTCTCACTCGGGCGCGGGCTTGCCGGACGCAAGCTCGGCTTCAGCGTGCGCTAGCGACCAACTCTTTCTCAGCGGTGCGACGGCACGCGACGGTAGCCGTCGCGGCTGGCGGCGACGATGGTTCCAACGATGGCCCAGATAGAGACGGCGGCGAGAACGATGGAGATGAACAGCATGGGAGAACCTCGGGTCTAGTGGTGGTGAATAGCTCAATTCCACTCCGCGAAAGGCTTTAGCACAATCAAATAGTTCTGCTGCGAAAGTGTAGTTTTGCTTCATGGATGTTCGACGCTTGGAACTGCTCAGAGAGCTCGCGGAACGCGGCAGCATCACCGCCGTCGCGCAGGCGACGAATCGCACCTCGTCGGCGGTGTCGCAGCAGCTGAAGGTGCTTGAGCGGGAGGCCGGCATCCCCCTCACGGAGCGTTCGGGTCGAGGTATCCAGCTCACCGGAGCGGGGCGCATGCTCGCCCAGACCGCCACGGATGTCGCCATCGCCCTGGAGCGCGCGGACGCGCTCTGGGCGGATTTCAAGCAGGCACCCCGCGGTGAGGTCACCCTGACGACCTTCCCCACCGGCGGTCAGATGCTCCTGCCGGGCCTGCTCGACGCGGTCGCCGAGATCCCCGGCCTGACGCTCGTCGCGTCCGACCAGGACGCGGTGCTGCCCGACTTCGCCGACCTCACCCCCGATTTCGACATCGTGCTCGCCGACTCCCCCGGCATGCAGCCGATCTGGCGTGAGCGCGGCCTTGCGGTAGTGAGGCTCATGGAGGAGCCGCTCGACGTCGCCCTTCCGGAGGGACATCCTCTGGCCGCGAAGGCGAGCCTGTCGGCGAAAGACCTCATGGGCGAGACGTGGATCGGGGTGCCGAAGGGATTTCCCTACGACCGCATCCTGCGCCAACTCGAGGCGATCACCGGTGAGCCGGCCAAGATCGGGCAACGGTTCGTCGACAACGGCATCGTCGAGGTGCTCGTCGGCAGCGGACACGGCATCGCGATCCTCCCCCGCTTCACTACCCGTGACCACGAGAACGGGCTCACCACACGACCGCTGTCGGGCGTGCGGGCGGTGCGGCAGATCTCGGCGCTGATGCGTCCGGACCGAGCCGAGCGGCCATCCGTTCGCCTGGTCGTCGAGGCGCTGCGCACCGTCGCCGCACAGGTCGTGGCGGAGCATCGCACGGTCGAGCCGCCCTCGCCATAGGATGAGACATGCCCGGAGCCCAGCCCGCACGGCCGTTCATCGACGAACTCGACCGCGACATCCTCTCGTCGAGCGGCAACACCGCGCCCGTCTTCGCACCGTTCACGGGTGAAAAGCTCCACGATGTGCCGCAGAGTAGCCGCCACGACGTGACGGATGCCGCGGCCCGCGGACGCCTCGCCCGTCGCGAATGGCAGGCGGCCGGCTTCGATCACCGCCGCCGGGTGCTGCTGCGCGCGCATGACCTGCTGCTCGAACGACGCGACGCGCTCATGGATTGCGTGCAAGCGGAGACCGGCAAGACGCGCGGGCAGGCCTTCGAGGAGGTCGTCGTCGGCGCGACCACCACCCGCTACTACGCGCTCACCGCTCGGAGTGTGCTGCGCACCCGGCGCCGCCACGCGGCGATTCCGCTCGTCGTCACCACCCGTGTCGGCTATCAGCCGAAGGGCCTGGTCGGGGTCATCACCCCGTGGAACTACCCGCTCAGCCTGTCACTGTTCGATGTCATCCCGGCCCTCGCCGCGGGCAACGCGGTGCTGCAGAAGGCCGACAATCAGGGCGCTCTGAGCATCCTCGCCTCGCGCCGGGCGTTCATCGATGCCGGCGTGCCCGAAGCCGTCTGGACCGTCGTCGCCGGCGACGGAGCGAGCATCGGCGGGGCCGTGATCGACGAGAGCGACTACGTCTGCTTCACCGGCTCCACCGCCACCGGGCGCACGGTCGCCGAGCAGGCGGCGAAGCGGCTCATCGGCGCGTCGCTCGAACTCGGCGGCAAGAACCCGATGCTCGTGCTCGACGACGCCGACCCGAAGAGCGCCGCGCGGAACGCGGTCTACGGATGCTTCTCGTCGATGGGGCAACTCTGCACCTCGATCGAGCGCATCTACGTGCATCGGGCTGTCGCGGACGAGTTCACGGCCGAGTTCGTCGCCCGCACGAAGGCGCTGAAGCAGGGACCGGCCTACGACTACTCGACGGATGTCGGCTCCCTCGCGCTTCCCCTCCAACTCGAGCGAGTCGAGGCTCACGTCGCCGACGCGCTCGCCCACGGCGCCACCCTCCTGGCCGGCGGTACGGCGCGCCCCGACCTCGGCCCGCTGTTCTACGAACCCACCGTGCTCACCGGGGTCACCGATGCGATGGCCTGCTCTCGCGCGGAGACCTTCGGTCCCGTCGTCGCGATCACGGTCGTGGACACCATCGACGACGCGATCGCTCAGGCCAACGACACGAACTACGGCCTCAATGCCTCGGTGTTCAGCGGTTCGGTGCGGCACGGCATCCACATCGCCGAGTTTCTCGACGCGGGAAGCGTCAACGTCAACGAGGGATTCCGCGCCAGCCTGCCCTCGGTCGATGCCCCGATGGGCGGCATGAAGGATTCCGGCGTCGGGCGGCGTAACGGTCCGGAGGGCCTGCTGCGCTTCGTCGAACCACGCACGATCTCGGCGGTGACCGGCATAATGACGCTACCCCGCACCGGAGCCGAGTTCGCGACGATGGGCCCGCTGATGATCACGCTGCTGCGCACCCTGAAGGCGCTACGGCGGCGATAGCTCAGGTCGCTTCGCTGTCGAAGGGTGTCGGCACACCGTCGGCCATCTGCCGGCTGCGCTTCACCGCTGCGGAGTCGGAGCTCGGGGGCCGGACCACGGCGACCGCGGGCGCCGGTTCATCATCGAAGAGGGCGTCACGGATGATGCGACGCGGGTCGTACTGCCGCGGATCGAGCTTCTGCCAGTCGACGTCGTCGAACTCCGGACCCATCTCGTCGCGCAGTCGATCCTTGGCCCCGTTGGCCATGTCGCGCAGCGCGCGGACGATGTGCGCGAGCTTCGCCGCGTAGGCGGGAAGGCGCTGCGGGCCGACGACGAAGACCGCGATCACGGCGATCACGAGCAACTTGTCGAAGGTGAGTCCCAACACCCGTTCAGACTAACCGCTCGTGGGTGGACACCTCCTCTACGCTGGGGTACCGAGCAAGGAGTGCAGGTGTCAGACAAAGATTCGAGCTGGAAGTTCGCGGAAGAGTTCGTCGTCGAACGACCGGAGATCGTGGACGCACGGCAGCACTCCGTCGAGCTCGGCGTCGATGCCATCAGCCCCGCGACAGGAGCGCAGTTGGCGCTCGTCGCTGCTGCCGCCCGCGCGACCAACATCATCGAGATCGGCACCGGGGTCGGCGTGAGCGGACTGTGGATGCTGACCGGTGCGCCGGGCGCGACCCTCACCTCGATCGATTACGAGACCGACCACCAGGATTCCGCGCGCTCCGCGTTTCTGGCCGCGGGCATCCCGAGCAACCGCATCCGCCTCATCACGGGGCGTGCGCTCGAGGTGCTGCCGCGCATGAACGAGGGCTCGTACGACATCGTGCTGGTCGACGCCGACCCGCAGTCCGTCATCGAATACGTGGAGCATGCGCTGCGTCTCGCCCGTCCGGGCGGCATTGTGCTCGTTCCGCACGCGCTGTGGCACGACAAGGTCGCGGATCCCGCTCAGCGGGGGGAGACCGTGACCGGCTTCCGTTCCCTGCTGAGAGAGATCGCGACCTCTGACGCCGTGATCAGTGCACTGTCACCCGTGGGTGACGGATTGCTGCAGCTGACGAAACGCTGATGCAGCCCCGCGCTATGCGGATGCTGCGACGACTCCTGCGAGTGCGTCGTGGAGTTCTCTGGCCTCGGCATCGTTGACCGAGACCACCAGACGGCCCCCACCTTCGAGCGGAACGCGCACGATGATGAGACGCCCCTCCTTAACAGCCTCCATTGGTCCGTCCCCAGTCCTCGGCTTCATGGCTGCCATGGTGAATCCCCTTTCGTGGAATAACCTCCATTATCCCGCACCCGCGCGCGAACCCGAAAACGGGGGCGTCCAGGCGACGCGCCGGTGGGGCGCGAATCGCGCAGTCTCGGTCACGGTTGTGGGGTTACGGCGGAGTCCAGTCGTAGCCATTCGACCACCAGCAGATGTACAGCCAGCCGAACTGCCCGGCGACGCAGAGCACGACCAGCGTGATGCGATACCAGAGAGCCTTCGGCACGGCTGCGGCGCCGAGCAGGGGAAACAGCGGCACCAACAGGCGGAATGTGCTCGACTGCGGAAAGAACACGGCGAAGAGGTACAGCCCGTAACTGGCGAGCCAGAGTCTGAGGTCCGGCCCCAGGCGTCGAACGGCCGGCACGAACAGCAGAGCGCCGAATCCGGCGACGATCAACACGACCAGCGGATAGGCCCACCAGCCGAGGTGCCACTGGCCCGCCCAGAATCCCGCCGCCTGAAACCACGAGGTGAAGGGAAGCAGGCTCTGGTAGCCGATGTAATCCGCGCGCCAGGCGAGTTCGGTGTCCGTATATGCAGCGGGCTCACCCGTGACCATCCAGGCCAGAAGCGGCCAGGCGATTCCCACGAATCCGGTGAACAGCGTGATCGCGATGGCCAGCACCCGCTCACGCACCGGGAAGGGGTCGCGCGCCCGGCTGTGCCAGCGCAGGATGACGTGCAGCCCGAGGGTCAGCGCGAGAGCGAGCAATCCCGGCCTCGTGAGCCCGGCGAGCGCCACCACCGGGAACATCAGCGCATAACGCCGCGTGACCAGCAAGAGGAGCGCGAGCGCCACCAGGAAGAGGAACATCGACTCGGCGTACGACACCTGCAGGATGGGCGAGAGCGGCGCCGCGCAGAACAGCACCACGGCGAACAGCGCCGTCCCCGCCGGCAGCACGTGCCGCATCAGCCGAAAGAACACCAGCGCTGCGGCCAGCGAGAACGCCAGCGACACGACCACGGAGAGCACATTCCAGGGCAGCGTCGTCACCGTCATCAGGAAGCGCACGAGTATCGGATAGGCCGGGAGGAAGGCCCAGGAGTTCTGGGTGACATGCCCGGCGGCATCCACCGGCAGGCTCGGTGGATAGCCCGACACGGCGACGTAGTGATACCAGGTGCTGTCCCAGAGCTGGGCGAAATCGAGGTAGCCGGGGTGCGGTCCGGTCCAGTAGCTGCGGCCCTGCCAGGAGGCGAACAGCAAGAGCAGGCCCGTGGTCACGATTCTCGACAGCGCCCAGATGGCCGCGACCCGCAGCCACCACGGCGTCAGGCGGTAGCGCACGGCGACGTGGCGGCGGGCGATGCGTGCGGGCTCGGCGTCGGCGCGCGCGGAGACCTCGGTCACCTCGCTCAGCGCCGCGTCACTCACGACCGGTCAGCCAGGCCCGCAGTCCGCGCTCGCACTCGGCGATCTGCCAGACCGCGACGCGCTCGTCGTCGGCGTGGGCCAGCAGTGGGTCGCCGGGGCCGTAGTTGACGGCGGGGATGCCGAGGGCCGAGAAGCGGGCGACGTCCGTCCAGCCGTACTTGGGCTTGGCCTCGCCGCCCACCGCCGCGACGAAGTCCAGCGCCAGTGGATCGGTGAGTCCCGGCCGGGCTCCCTCCGCGGAGTCGGTGACGACCACATCGAAACCGGCGAAGGTCTCGCGCAGGTGGGCCTCGGCATCCGCGGCGCTCTTGTCGGGCGCGAAGCGGTAGTTCACCGTGATGACGCACTCGTCGGGGATGACGTTGGTGGCGACGCCGCCGGAGATGAGCACCGCGTTGAGACCCTCGCGATAGACCAGGCCGTCGACCTCGACCTGCGCGGGTTCATAGGCGGCGAGGATGTCGAGCACGGGAGCGGCGGCGTGGATGGCGTTCGAGCCGACCCAGGCCCTGGCGGAATGTGCCCGCAGGCCGGTCAGGCGGATCTCGGCGCGCATGGTGCCGTTGCAGCCGCCCTCCACCTGGGCGTTCGTCGGTTCGCCCAGGATGGCGAAGTCACCGGCCAGCAGGTCGGGCCGGGTTCGGGCGACTCGACCGAGGCCGTTGAGGTCGGAGTCGACCTCCTCGTGGTCGTACCAGATACAGGTGATGTCGACCGGCGGGTCGGTGAGCTCCGCGGCGAGCTTCAGCTGCACCGCGACACCGGCCTTCATGTCTACGGTGCCGCGACCCCAGAGGTAGTCGACCCCGGCATCCGTCTCGACGCGGGTCGGCAGGTTGTGGTTGATCGGCACGGTGTCGGTGTGGCCGGCGATGACCACCCGGCGGCCGCGCCCCAGGGTGGTGCGGGCGACGACGGTGTCGGCATCCCGCAGCACCTCGAGATGATCGAGCCCCTCGAGCGAGCGGATGATCGACTCGGTGATCGTCGCCTCGTCGCCGGAGACGGAGGGGATATCGCAGAGCGCTCGGGTGACCTCGAGCGAGCTCGCGGCCAGATCGAGCGGGGGAATTTCGAGGTCACGGGAGGTCACGGGCCGAGTTTACCGAGGCCGGGCCGCCGCTACCCTGGGGGCATGACTGAACGCAGCGCCTGGGGTTACGGACTCGCCACGATCACCGACGACGGCACGGTGCTCGACACCTGGTACCCGCAGCCCGCGCTCGGCCCGATCCCGTCGGGCCGCGACCCGTACATCTCCCCGACCAGCCTCGAGCCGCTCATCGGCAGCGACCCGCGGCGGGGCGTGCACGTCGACTTCGTGACCGTGCAGATCGACCTGGATGCCGCCCCGGCGACAACCTCGGACGCCTACCTGCGACTACACCTGCTCAGCCATCTGCTGGTCGAGCCGAACACGATCAACCTGGACGGCATCTTCGGCCAGCTGCCGATCGTCGCCTGGACCAACGCGGGCCCCGTGCATCCGGCCGACTTCGATCGACTGCGCCCGCTGCTGCAGCGGGCCGGCATCGCCACCCACGGAATCGACAAGTTCCCGCGCCTGCTCGACTACGTCACGCCCACGCGAGTGCGCATCGCCGATGCGTCCCGCGTGCGCCTCGGCGCATACCTCTCCCCCGGCACCACGGTGATGCACGAGGGCTTCGTCAACTTCAACGCCGGCACGCTCGGTACCTCCATGGTCGAGGGCCGCATCTCGCAGGGCGTCGTCGTCGGCGATGGGGCGGATGTCGGCGGCGGCGCGTCGATCATGGGCACCCTGTCGGGCGGCGGCACCGAACGCGTCTCGGTCGGCGCTCGCGCCCTACTCGGCGCCAACTCCGGCATCGGGATCGCCATCGGCGACGACTCCATCGTCGAGGCCGGCCTCTACGTCACCGCCGGCACGAAGGTGACCCTGCTCGGCGGTGGCGAGCCGCGCACGATCAAGGCCGTCGAGCTGTCGGGGGTGCCGAATCTGCTGTTCCGCCGCAACTCGCTCACCGGCGCGGTCGAGGTACTCGCTCGCGACGGCCGCGGCATCACGCTGAACGCCGCCCTGCACGCGTAGCGGCCGGGCCCGCTCGCCGCGCCCAACCCGTTGCGCCGCGCCCTCCCCGCTGCGCCACGGT
>JBEVGK010000167.1:0-6459 GCA_040511795.1 Lacisediminihabitans sp.
AACGATCTCAAGATCGACGTCTACCGCTCGAGCGGCCCCGGCGGCCAGTCGGTCAACACGACCGACTCCGCGGTGCGCATCACCCACCTCCCCACCGGCATCGTCGTGGCCATGCAGAACGAGAAGTCGCAGCTGCAGAACCGCGAGGCAGGCATGCGTGTGCTCCGCGCCCGCGTGCTCGCCCGCCAGCAGGAGGAGATCGACGCAGCGGCCTCTGCGGTGCGCAAGAGCCAGATCCGCACGATGGACCGGTCCGAGCGCATCCGTACATACAACTTCCCCGAGAACCGCATCGCCGACCACCGCACGGGCTACAAGGCATACAACCTCGACGCCGTGATGAACGGTGCCCTCGACGCGGTGATCCAGAGTGACATCGACGCCGACGAGGAAGCACGGCTCGAGGCGCTCGGCGACACCGAGTCATGAGTCTGACCGAGCAGCAGCCCAGATTCATGCAGAGTCCCGACCTCGACACCACCATCAGCGGCGTGCTCGGTCGCGCCGTTGAGGTGCTGGCCGCTGCCGGGGTGCCCTCGCCCGAGGTGGACGCCGAACTGCTGCTCGGGCACGTGCTGGGACTCGGCCGCGGTCAGCTGCAGGCGCGCGCCGCCATCGGAGCCACGCTGGCGCCGACGGACGCCGTCGAATTCCTCGGTCTCGTCGAGCGTCGTGCGGCGCGTGAGCCGCTGCAGCACATCACCGGGCTCGCGCCGTTCCGCACCATCGAGCTCTCCGTCGGTCCCGGCGTGTTCGTGCCGCGACCCGAGACCGAACTGGTCGCCCAGTACGCGATCGATGCGCTGCAGGCATCCGCTGGCCCCCAGCCGATCGGCGTCGACCTCGGTACCGGCAGCGGTGCGATCGCCCTGGCCATGGCCACCGAGGTGCCGCACGCGCAGGTATACGGCGTCGAGAACTCGCCGCTCGCCTTCGTCTGGACCAAGCAGAACTTCCGCCGCATCGCCCCCGACAACGCCCGCCCGGTCTTCATCGACCTCGCCGACGCGCTGCCGCAGCTCGACGGCACCGTCGCGGTGGTCATCTCCAACCCGCCGTACATTCCACTCGGCGCGATCCCACGCGACCCCGAGGTGCGCCTGTTCGACCCCGAGGCGGCGCTGTACGGGGGAGTGGACGGACTGGATGTCGTGCGCACCGTGTCCGCGACCGCGCGGCGTCTTCTCCACCCGGGCGGCACTCTCGTGCTCGAGCACGGCGAACTGCAGGGTGCCGAGATCGCCGCACTGCTCGAGAAGGACGGCTGGAGGGCCATCGCCACCCACCGCGACCTGCTCGGACGCGACCGGGCGACGACAGCCCTCAAGTAGCGTTCGCTAGGCGTCGTCGTCCGGCTGCTCTGCGAGCCGGACATCCGCTCCCGCCGCGACGGCCAGCATCACCTGGGCGTCGGCGAGCAGCCCGTCCAACTGATTCGCCTCCGCGATCTCCGCGGCCTGGGTGAACAGATTCGTGGCACCCACCGGGTCGCCGGCCGAGTGGACGATCCGTCCGCTCTCCAGCAGGATGCGCGTGACGACCACCGGGGCATCCTCCGACTCGATCTCGATCAGGATGTCGGCGGCCTCGTCGTACTTGCCCTGCAGCCCGAGCGCGCGCGCCAGCTGCGTCTTGAGCTCGGCGCGCTCGACCTCGTCCCACGGTCCGCCCTCGTCGAGTTCGACGCGCAGTCGCGCCTCGCTCTGCGCGACGTCGCCGGCATCCCAGATCTCGTCGAGTGTCTTCTGGTCGAGCATGTGTATGTTCCTTTCGCGGAATGGAGGGGAGAATCAGGCGGCGGCGCGACGCGACGCGGCGAACCGCTCGATCGCGGCGCGCAGCGAGGCGGCGTCGGTGAACCGGTGGCCGGTGATGCCGACCGAGCGGGCGCCGTCGACGTTGACCTGAAGATCATCGGCGAAGAATACGTCCTCCGGGTCGCGGTCGTAGCGGTCGAGCACGGCCTGGAAGACCGCGGCGTTCGGCTTGCGGGCGCCGTAGTCCGCCGAGGTGAGCAGGTGATCGCCGAAGACGGGCACGAGCTCCGCGGCCATCGAACGGATGTGCCGGGCGGTCATCGGGCCGTTGTTGGTGAGCAGCGTGACGTCCCCGAGCTCCGCCGCGCGTTCGACCGCGGCGATGGAATCGGGCCATGGCGTCATCGCTCCGCCACGGATCGCCACCCACTGCTCCTCCGTGACGGGTACGCCGATGGCGTCGGTGAAGGCGGCGAGGTACGCGTCCGCGTCGGCGAAGCCGCCCGCCTCCGCTGCATGCTCGCCGTCCGCGTGCCACCAGCGCTCGCGCAGCTCGGCCTCGCTCAGCCCGGTCAGCTCGGTCAGGGCGGCCATGCGGCCGGGGACGTCGTAGTCGTAGAGCACGTCATCCATGTCGAAGACGAAGAGCAGCCGACCGGGCTCGGCGGGTGTCGCGCTCATCGCTGCGAGAACCTCTCGATCGCCTCGCGCATGGCTGCCGTCTGTGGCTGCCCGTCGACGTAGGTCAGATGATGGGCGGTGATACCGAGCGCCATCGCACCCTCGACGTTCTCGAGCGAGTCGTCGGTGAAGAAGGTGTCTTCCGCCCGGGCTCCGTAACGTTCGAGCGCGAGGCGGTAGGCCTCCGGCTTCGGCTTGCGCACCCCCAGCTCCGAGCTGACCAGGGCGTTCTCGCCGACGAGAGCGAAGACATCCGGTGCGAGAACGGGAAGCGACACGGCGAAGGGGGAGGGGTTATTCGAGAGCAGCGACACCGTTCCCACGGTCGCCGCGTAGGCGAGAGCGGCGACGCTCTGCGGGATGGGGGTGCTCGCGAGCTTGCGCGACTCCTGATAACCCTCGATCGTGAGCGGCGCTCCGGTGACCCGGGTGAACTCGGCGAAGTACTCGTCGGGGGTGGGCCACTCGCCCGACTCGGCGCGGCGCTCGTACCCGCCGGCCCACCAGGTCTTGGCCAGGTGGTACTGGCTGACACCGGTGATGCGGCTCAGGTCGGGCAGGCGCTTGCGAAAGTCATAGGCATAGAGCGTCTTGTCGAAATCGAACAGGTACAGGTCCACGGGCCTCCCAACGGCGCTCTCCAGTATCCCAGCGACGGCACAGCCCTGAGACACCGCGCGAGGGCCCGGATCGCCGCGAGTGCCGTCAGCAGGGTCGTCGGGGGAGCTGTCAGGACCGGTCGAAGTAGGATGTGTTCCGACATGGCGACGATCTACGACTGCTCCGACCAGGCGGAGCTTCTCACCGGCATGCGACTCGCGCGGGTCGCGATCGGCCGCGGGGAGCTCGTCGTGGTCCCGACCGACACGGTGTACGGCCTTGCCGCCGATGCCTTCAGCCCTTCGGCCGTGCAGCGCCTGCTCGATGCCAAGGGGCGCACCCGGCAGGCCCCGCCCCCCGTGCTGATCCCGGGGATTCCCACTCTCGACGCCCTCGCCGAAGAGGTGCCGGACGAGGTCAGGGCGCTCGTCGCCGAGTTCTGGCCCGGCGGTCTGACCGTCATCCTCCCCGCGCGCGAATCGCTGCGCTGGGACCTGGGGGAGACCCACGGCACTGTCGCCCTCCGGATGCCGAATAACCGGGTCGCGCTCGAACTCCTGTCGGAGACCGGCCCGCTCGCCGTCTCCTCCGCCAACCTCACCGGACGCCCGGCGGCCACCACGGCGGCCGACGCCGAGGCCATGCTCGAGGATTCGGTCGCCGTGTATCTCGACGGTGGGACGGTGGGGGATGACTACGACGCCGAGGCCGGCGTCGGCTCGACGATCATCGACGCCACCGGGCTGCTCCAGGTCGACGCGGACGGCACGCGCGGCGAACTGAAGATCGTGCGTCACGGCGTCATCTCCGATGAGGCGATCCACGAGGTCCTCGCCCGAGCTGTCGGGCACGAGTCGTGAGACTGATCTTCTACGTCGGGGCCGGGCTGCTCTCGGCCCTGGTCACCTTCGGGCTGGCGCACCTCATCACGCGACTGGGGATGAAGTACCGGCTGTACCCGGCGATCCGGGAGCGTGACGTGCACAAGCGTCCCACCCCGAGGCTCGGCGGCATTGCCATGTTCATCGGCATCCTGGTCACCTTCGGTGTCGCCTCGCAGCTGCCGCAGTTCCACCTCATCTTCGCCAAACCCGGGCCGATCTTCGCGATCCTCGGTGCCGCACTGATCATCGTCGCCATGGGCGTCGCCGACGACATCTGGGATCTGGACTGGGTGACCAAACTCGCCGGTCAACTGATCGCGGCCGGGCTGATCGCCTGGCAGGGCGTGCAACTCACCAGCCTGCCGATCTCGGGCGGGGTCATCCTGCTGTCGTCGTATTCGGGACTGATCATCACCGTGCTGGCCATCGTGCTGGTGATGAACGCCCTCAACTTCATCGACGGTCTCGACGGTCTGGTCGCCGGCGTCGCGATCATCGCCAACGGTGTGTTCTTCCTGTACAGCTACATCCTCGCGACCAAGATCGCGCAGACCGAGTACTTCAACCTCGCCTCCTTCATCACCGCGGTGCTGATCGGTGCCTGCGTCGGCTTCCTGCCGCTCAACTGGCACCCGGCCAAGCTGTTCATGGGGGATGCCGGGTCCACCCTGGTCGGACTCCTGATGGCGACCTCGGCGATCGCGGTCACCGGTCAGGTGGACGTCGCGAACGTGCAGATGTCCCGCCAGCTGTTCCCCGCGTTCATCCCGATCCTGCTGCCCTTCGCGGTGCTGATCGTTCCGCTCATGGACTTCTGCCTGGCCGTGCTGCGCCGACTGCGGGCCGGCAAGTCACCGTTCTCCGCCGACCGCAAGCACCTCCACCACCGCCTGCTCGACATGGGGCACTCCGATGTGCACGCGGTCATCCTGTTCTACGCCTGGACGCTCGTGGTCTCGCTCGGGTGTCTCTCGTTCCTCTATCTGCCCACGGTGTGGGCGGTCAGCCTGGTACTGCTCGGCCTGATCATCTGCGCGGCGTTCACTCTCGCCCCGCTCACCCGCCGCAAAGCCGCAGAGTCCGCGGTGCAGCTGGCTCGTACCGATGACGCTGTGCTCGCGGGGGTCGAGCGCTTCGACCGCCTGGATGCGGCGAACAACGATGTGCTCGTCGAGGACGGCGTGCACGAAACTCCCGACGAGCGCGCCGCAGCCGCGGCGGCGCTCGACGCGCTCTCCCGGAAGGACACCACACCATGACCACACCCCAGCAGGCGAGCCCTCCCGGGCAGGGCCCAGCAGGCCAGAATGCAGCGGGCCAGAATGCAGCAGGCCAGAAGGCCGCGGGCCAGAGCGCGACGATCCTCGGGCGGGCGCTGGTCTACGGTGCGATTCTCGCCGTGGGCATCGCCGTGGTCGGGTCGATCATCGGCTACGCGATCGCCGGCACGTCCGGTCTGCTGAGCGCGCTGATCGGCGCCGTGGTGACTGCGCTGTTCATGGGCTTCACGGCGGTCAGCATCCTGGTCGCGGCGCGGGTCACCGGAAACGACGCATCGAGCGTGCTGTTCTTCGGCGTCATCCTGGGCTTCTGGCTGCTCAAGTTCGTCGTGTTCATCGTCATCGTGATCCTGCTGCGCGGCGCGCCCTTCGTGCAGCCGATGATCATGTTCATCGCCATCCTGGTCGCCGTCATCGGCAGTCTGACCGTCGACGTGCTCGCCTTCGTGCGCACCCGTGTCCCCTATGTGGATGACGCCCCCGCGTCGGGCGACAACGGCACGATCGCCCCGCAGTAGCGGCCGAGAAGCGCTATATCACGTGCACGACGGGTACGTGAACAGCGAAAAGTCTTGATAGGCTAATCGGAGTTTCTTCCCCCCACATTTTCATCGCCGCGCGGCAACGCGCCCCGATTCTGGAGACAGCGCTGTTACATAACGCTCTCAGTAATATTCTCCCTCTCGCAACCGAAGGCGGTTCCGGAAGCGGAGGGTTCCAGGGGCCTTCCCTCGAGGACTTCTTCCCGCCCGGAATCTTCTTCCAGGGCACGATATTCGAACTGAACCGGATCATGCTGATCCGCCTGCTCGTCGTCGTCGTGATCCTGGTCTTGTTCTGGCTCGGCACGCGCAAGATGACGATCGTCCCCTCCCGCGGCCAGAGTGTCATGGAGTTCGGTCTCGGCTTCGTCCGCAAGAACATCGTCGAAGACAACCTCGGTATCAAAGACGGCAAGCGTTTCCTGCCGCTGTTGACCGCGATGTTCTTCTTCATCCTGTTCATGAACCTGACCTCGGTGGTGCCGTTCCTCAACATCGCGGGAACCTCGGTTCTGGGCATGCCGTTGGTGCTCGCGATCGTCTCCTACGTCGCCTTCATCTGGGCGGGCATCAAGAAGCACCCGGGTGCATTCTTCAAGAACGCGCTGTTCCCGTCGGGCGTCGCTTGGCCGATGTACATCATCATCACGCCGATCGAGTTGCTCTCGACCTTCATCCTCCGTCCGGTCACTCTGGCCCTCCGACTTCTGATGAA
>JBEVGK010000168.1:0-3525 GCA_040511795.1 Lacisediminihabitans sp.
CCGTGGTGCATCTCGTCGTTGATCACCGTGCCCTTGCGGGTGTAGGCCGAGACGACGATGGTGGGCACCCGGCAGCCCAGGCGGTCGAAGGTGAAGCCCATCTCCCCGGACTCGGGCTTGCCGGACGGCGGAACGGCGACCGGCGGCGGAACGTGGTCGTAGGTGCCGCCGTGCTCGTCGAAGGTCATGATGAAGGCGGTGTTCATCGCGTTCGACCCGGACTTCGATGCACCGTTCTTGATCGATGTGTAGACCTGGGCGATCAGCACCTCTGCCGCGCGGGCATCCGACAGCGCACTCTCGTACAGGTCGTCCTCCTCGCGCTCGGTCGCGGCGAAGTGGTGCGGCGGGTGCATGTCGTTGTGGTTGAAGACCATCCGCGGCTCGATGAAGGCGTAGGCCGGAAGATTGCCGTCGCGAGCATCCTCGTGAAACTGCTCCATGCTGCGGAAGTTGGTCTTCCAGTACTTCTCGATGTGGGCAGCGTGGAGCATGCCGGTGAGCGAGACCAGCTGATCGGCGTCGTAGTAGACGCGCCAGGTCTTACCGGCGTTCTCGAGGCGGTTGAAGATGGTCGATCCGTCGAACGCATCGAGCCACTTGTTGTACCCGCCGCCGCCCATGTTGGTGACGTAGCCGTGCGACGTGCTCGCATTGAAGAACGACCGATTGCAGAACGTCTGCGACGGCACCCCGGCGAACCAGTGGTCGTACACCCCGAAGTTCTGGGCCAGGGTCGAGATCACCGGCAGCATGTCCGGGGTGAACCCGCCCATCGCTACCCGGTACTCCTCCTCCGTGGCGACTTTGCCCTGGCTCTCCACCATGAAGTTGATCTCATAGTCCTTCACGAAACCCGACATCGTCGGGCTCGAGGTGTCTTGCGGGGCGTTGAACGGTTCGCGAAGTCCGTTGTGCAGGATGTCGGCGTTGGAGGGCGGATCGACAGTGCCGAACAGCTGGGTGTTGACGTGCGGATAGGTCTCGCCGGGGTCGGGATCGGGCGAGCTCATGATGTGGTCGGTGGAGCCCTGGTACGGATGCGCCTCCACGACGGTGCCGTCCAGTGCCGCATTGCTGTTCTTTCCCGCCTTCAGACCCTCGAAGCGCTGGCCGAGAGGGGGTTCCTTCGCCTCATAGAGCCAGCCCAGGATGTTGTCGAAGGAGCGGTTCTCGTACATGAGCACCACGATGTGGTCGAAGCCGGGCTCCGAGCGCGCCGGCAGCGGAGTGAAACCGTGCTCGGTCTGCGGCTGCGACACGGCCGCCTCCAGGCTGGCGCCCGCGATTCCGCCGGCCACGAGGCCGGTCGCCGCAATGCCGGCCCCGGTGAAGAAGGCTCGACGGGACGGATCTGCCGGCGTGCCGTCGCGAGCAGAGCGATCGGAGGGCTTGTCACGTTCGCGGCGGGCCATGCCCCCATAGTGCCACCGGCACTGGCGGACGCAAGCCCTATCGGGAGGCGAGTGTGCGCGTGGCGTCTGCCAGGGAACCATCGGTCACGAGCGAGCCCTCACCCAGTCCGATGAGCGCCAGGTTGCGCATCGCCTCCGAGCCCGGCTCGAAGTAGCCGAGGTGACCGACGGCAGCGGCGAGCTTCTTGTGGGTGATCGCATCGGTGCCACCGGAGACCGCCATCGTGTGCGCGCCGAAGGCTGCCGAGCCCGGGTCGCTGCCGTAGAAGGCCGTGTTCACGATCGGGTCGAGCGCTGCCTCGCCGACATAGACGTTGTCGTGGGCGACGGAGAGCTGGCTGGCCGTCTGTGCCGCCGCACCGGGCGAGCCGATCAGCGCGAGGGCATTGACCGTGACGCCGCCCTTGGCCAGTTCCACCATCGCCGTGGTCGAGCCGTAGGAGTGTCCGATGACCGTCACGTACGGCTCTTCGCCGTGGCGGGCGGCCTTGACGCCCTGCACCGCGTTGCCGAGGAACCCCGCACCGGAATCGGCACGCTTGAGCGAGGTGATGTCGAGCACGCCGGGAGTCGAGTACCCGATCCAGGCGACGGTCGCGGCCGTCTTACCCTGGTAGCGGGCGTCCGTCGCCGCGATGCGCTTCAGCCACGACGTCTGCTCCTTCTGCAGGTCCTGGGCGATGACGGTCCAGTCATACATCTGCCCCTGCACCGTGAAGAACATGCCGGGCACGAGGTAGCTCACGTAGTCCGCCGTCGCGATATCACCGACGACGACCGCCGCACGGCTGTCGCCGCTCGGGTCGAACGTCATCAGCTGCCGACTCGGCTCGGTCTTCGTCGTGTGCAGCGTGCGCTCGATCTGCTTCAGTATCTCGAGGTGGTGCTTCGACGACACCAGCACACCGCGGCCCGCGCCCGCGGAGACCGATTTCTTCGCCGCCGCGATCTCGGCGCGCAGGGCCGTGCGGTTGGCGGAATCGCGAATCGAGAACGGCAGTCCCTCGAGATTTCCGGCGAGTTCGGGAGCGGATGCCGCGAACTCCCGCTTGCCCGTGCTCGACTTCGCCGCCCACCATGCCGCCACGCTCGCGGCCCGCGGCGGGTTGACGATGAGGCGATGGATGGTGCTCGGGTTTGCCTTCGCGAACGCCGCGAGCTCATCGCCCGGCAGCATCCCGAGCTGGGTGAGCAGAGCGCTGCCGCTGAGCTTCGGGAGAAGGGCGAGGTCGACGGCGGTCGAGCGATCAGTCGCGGAATCGATCCGATTCGACGACGGCTCCGAATCAGTGGTGGCGCCAGAAATGACGTTCACGCTGCTCGCGGACACCGTCGGGCCAAGGAACAGGGAGTCGCTGTCGCCCGCCACTCCGCGCTGGCCCGGGTCGGAAAAACTCACGGTCACAACCGATGACGAAGCGATTTCGTGTACGACAAAGGCCTCTGCCACGCCACCCAGGGCACCAGAGGTAGTCAGAGCTGCCGAATCGAACAGCACGGGACGGTTCCAATCGTGAACGTCGGCCCGAAAACTTCAGCCGATGTAACGCGAGTTGCACGCACCCCCCAATAGTAGGGGTGCATCCTGTACCCCGACTAGAGCCGAGAGCAGCAAAAAAGGTGATATACCGGGCGATTTTCATGATTTGGCATGAAATCGGTACCCCGATGAGCTCCATTATTGCGCGACGTGAAGCCAAGCCGATGCGGCATCGCGGGCATTCAGAGTTCGCCTAGACAGCGCTCAGGCCACACTCGGACTGGTCGTCAGACAGCCGCCGAGGCCGACTATCCGTCGCCTGTGGATGCTGCACCGTCAGTCGAATCGTCCAGCCCGGCTGGACCGAACTCGAGCAACCGCGCGAACTGCGCCGCGTCGATGATGCGAATTCCGAGCTCTTCCGCCTTGCCGAGCTTGGAACCGGCACCCGGCCCCGCCGCCACGAAGTCGGTCTTCTTCGACACACTCGAGGCCGCCTTGCCGCCAGCGGCCATGATCGCCTCCAGTGCCCCCTCGCGACTGAAGCCCTCAAGGCTGCCGGTGGCGACGACGGTGAGTCCGGTAAGCGGTCCGTCCAGCGCGGCTGCGGCGCCCGGTCCCGGGTGACCG
>JBEVGK010000169.1:0-4903 GCA_040511795.1 Lacisediminihabitans sp.
GAGTCGGTGCTCTGGGCCTTCAAGTCGCTGCACACGAAGGGCCTCGCCTACGAGGGCTTCCGCGTGCTTCCCTACTGCTGGCACGACGAGACGCCGCTCTCCAACCACGAACTGCGGATGGATGACGACGTCTACCGCATGCGTCAGGACCAGACCGTCACGGTGACCTTCCCGCTGGTCGGCGCCAAGGCGGAGAGCCTCGGCCTCACCGCCGTCGCGGCTCTCGCCTGGACAACCACTCCCTGGACGCTCCCCACCAACCTCGCGCTCGCGGTCGGTCCCGACATCGAGTACGTCGTTCTTCCGCACGCACTCTTGCCGGGTGACCGTGGTGGAGATCAGGTCAATCTGCTCGGCGACGAGTTCTTGATCGCCGAGAGCAGCCTGGACGCCTACTTCCGCGACCTCGGCTATGCGTCAGCCACCGACGCTCGCGAGGCGATCTCCGCGCGTTTCGCCGGGCGTGAATTAGAAGGTATCCAGTACGACCGGCTCTGGGACTACTACGCCGACACCGAGGCCTGGGGCACGCAGAACGCCTGGCGCATCCTGGTCGCCGACTACGTCGCCACCGGCTAGGGCACCGGCATCGTGCACCAGGCGCCCGCATACGGCGAAGACGACCAGCTCACCTGCGCGAAGTACGACATCCCGGTGATCATCTCCGTCGACGACGGTGGCCGCTTCCTGAACACCATCACGGATGTCGCGGGCCTCCAGGTCTTCGAGGCGAACAAGCCGCTCACCCAGAAGCTTCGTGCCGACGGGCGCCTCCTCCGCGTGGCGAGTTACGAGCACAGCTACCCGCACTGCTGGCGCTGCAAGAACCCGCTGATCTACAAGGCGGTCTCCAGCTGGTTCGTGCGTGTGACGGAGATCCGTGACCGCATGGAGGAGCTCAACCAGGAGATCACCTGGGTGCCCGAGAACGTCAAGGAGGGCCAGTTCGGCAAGTGGGTGTCGAACGCCCGGGACTGGTCGGTCTCACGCAACCGCTACTGGGGCTCGCCGATCCCGGTCTGGAAGAGCGACGACCCGAACTACCCGCGAGAAGACGTCTATGGCTCGCTGGAGGAGCTGGAGCGCGACTTCGGACGACTGCCGCTGAACGCCGACGGCGACGTCGACCTGCACCGCCCGTACATCGACGAGCTGACCCGCCCGAACCCCGACGAACCTACCGGGCAGTAGACCATGCGGCGCATCGAGGATGTCTTCGACGTCTGGTTCGACTCCGGCTCGATGCCCTTCGCTCAGGTGCACTACCCGTTCGAGAACCAGGAGTGGTTCGAGGCGCACAACCCGGCCGACTTCATCGTCGAGTACATCGGACAGACCCGCGGCTGGTTCTACGTGATGCACGTGCTGTCGACCGCGCTGTTCGATCGGCCCGCATTCACCAACGTGATCAGCCACGGCATCGTGCTCGGTAACGACGGCCAGAAGATGTCCAAGTCGCTGCGTAACTATCCGGATGTCTCCGAGGTCTTCGACCGCGACGGCTCCGACGCGATGCGCTGGTTCCTGATGGCATCGTCGGTCATCCGGGGTGGCAACCTCGTCGTCACCGAGGAGGGCATCCGCGAGGCGGTTCGGCAGCTGCTGCTCCCGCTCTGGAACTCGTACTACTTCTTCGGGCTGTACGCGAACGCCGCCACCTCGGTCCCTGAGCTTGTCGAAGGGCGCCCTTCGACGAGGTCAGGGTCCGGGTACCAGGCGACGTGGCGCACCGACTCGACGGATGTCCTCGACCGCTACCTCCTCGCCCGCACCCGCCAGCTCGTCCTGGACGTCACCGCCCACCTCGACGCCCTCGACAGCCCGCTCGCCGCGGCCTCGCTGCGCGACTTCGCCGATGTGCTGACCAACTGGTACGTGCGTCGCAGCCGCGACCGGTTCTGGTCGGGCGACGTCTCGACTGAGCAGGGCCGTGCCGCCTTCGACACGCTCTACACGGTGCTCGAGACGCTCACCCGCGTCGCCGCGCCGCTGCTGCCTCTGGTCTCCGAGAAGATCTGGAAGGGGCTCACCGGCGGCCGCAGCGTCCACCTCACGGACTGGCCGGACGCATCCGTCTTCCCCGAGGACAACGCTCTCGTCGCCACCATGGACCGCGTGCGCGAGGTCGTGTCGGTGGGGCTGGGCGTGCGCAAGGCCACCGGCCTGCGGGTCCGTCTTCCGCTGGCGAAGCTGACCGTGGTCAGCCGCGATCCGCGGGGTCTCGACGGATTCGCGGACATCCTGCGCGACGAGCTGAACGTGAAGAACGTCGAGTCGATCGAACTGGTCGAGCACAGCCTGGAGGACTTCGGCATCACCCGCAGCCTCACGGTGAATGCCCGCGCGGCAGGTCCGCGCATCGGCAAGCAGGTGCAGGCCGCGATCCGCGCGGCGAAGGCCGGCGATTGGTCGCCGAGCGGTGACACCGTCATCGTCGGAGGGTTGGAGCTTCTGCCGGGCGAATTCGAGTTGAGGTTCGAGTTGCCCGCGGGGGAGAGCGCCATCGCGTTCCTGGCCGATGGCGGCTTCGTCATCCTCGACACCGAGGTGACGCCGGAGCTCGCCGCCGAGGGGCTGTCCCGCGACCTCACCCGTGCCGTGCAGGAGACCCGCAAGGCCGCTGGCCTCGACGTGAGCGACCGCATCGATCTCGTGCTGTACTTCGCCTCCGATGACGACCGGGATGCCGTGGCCGGCTTCCTGCCGACCATCGCCACCGAGACCCTCGCCCTCGAAATCAACGGCTACCGCACCGGCGGGGACGACGTCGAGGCCTACGCTGCCCAGCACGGACGGGTCGGAGCACACCGCTCGCGCGTCACCGCGGGGCAGTACGCTAACGCCGGCGACGTGCTCGTCGAGATCACCATTTTTGGAGCAGAGATCCATGTCTGACAATCACGATTCCGAACTGCCCGAAGACCCTGAACTGCGCAACGAGCCTGAACTGCACGACGACCCGGAGCTGAACGACGACGCGCTGTTCCAGCGCGAGGCCGATGCGGTCTACGCAGAGTTGCTCGGCCGCATCGGCGAGGCCAGCCCGCAGCCGCGGCTCGAGGCCACGCGCAAGGTGGTCGAACTACTCGGCGATCCGCAGCGGGCGTACCCGATCATCCACATCACTGGAACGAACGGCAAGACGTCCACGAGCCGCATCACCGAGTCGATCCTGCGCGCGTACGACCTGCGCACCGGGCTGCTCACCAGCCCGCACCTGGTGCGTGTGAACGAGCGGATCGTGATCGACGGCGTGCCGATCTCCAACGAGGCGTTCGTCACCAACTATCGCGACATCCAGCCCTACCTGGAGATCGTGGATGCCCAGCTCACCGCCGCGGGCGAGCCTGCGCTGAGCTTCTTCGAGGCCTTCACCGCGCTCGCCTTCGCCTGCTTCGCCGACGCTCCCGTCGATGTCGCGGTGATCGAGGTCGGGCTCGGCGGCGAGTGGGATTCCACCAATGTCGCGGACGGTCAGGTCGCGGTATTCACCCCGATCTCGCTCGACCACATGGCGCGGCTTGGCAACACCATCGCCGAGATCGCCCGCACCAAGGCGGGAATCATCAAGCCCGCGGCATCCGTCGTCACAGCCATCCAGCCGGCGGAGGCGCTGGTGGAGATCGAGCGCGCCGCAGAACTCGATGAGGCGCCCGTCTCGGTGCAGGGCTCGGCCTTCGAGCTGCTGTCGAACACCGTCGCCGTCGGCGGTCAGGTGATCAGCGTGCGCGGGCTGGCCGAGACCTACCATGACCTGTTCCTGCCGCTGTTCGGTGACCACCAGGCTCAGAATGCCGCGGTCGCGATCGCCGCGGTGGAGACGTTCCTGGGCGGGGGAAGCCAGCCGCTGGTCGGCGATGTTCTCGCCGAAGGCATCGGCTCAGCGACCTCTCCCGGGCGCCTGCAGGTCATCGGCATCGAGCCGACCGTCATCATCGACGCGGCCCACAACCCCGACGGTGCGCTGTCCGCCGCCAAGGCGATCGCGACCTATTTCACCTTCGACGAGGTCGCGGTGGTCGTCGGCGTACTGCACGACAAGGATGCCCGGGGCATCATCGACGCGCTCGCAACGATCGCGACGCGCTTCTATGTCACCTCGTCCACCTCCGATCGTGCCGTCTCGGCCGACGAGCTGAGCGAGATCGTGCGCGAGTCGACCGGCGAGGAGACGCTGTGGAGCTTCGACCTGCCGTCCGACGCGATCGCGGAGGCGCGGGAGTGGGCCGAGTCGGCGCCGCGCCGCGGTGTGCTGATCACCGGGTCGATCACGCTCATCGGTGATGCGCTGGTGATCGCCGGCGACGAGGGATGGAAACGGTGACGGACGCCCCACCGTCCGACGCCCCGGCACCCCGGACGCGTCGACGGCGATCGGCTACCGAGTCGCTGCTCTCGATCACGCTGCTGCTTGAGGCGATCCTCGTCTTCTTCATCGTCATGGTCGTGTTCGGCCTGCGCATCCTGCCGCCGGCCGTGGCGTTCGGTGGCGGGGCGGCCCTCGTCGTCGTGCTGCTTCTCGACGGCAGGATCGTGCGCTACCGCTGGGGGATCTGGATCGGCTGGGTGTTGCAGGCCTTCCTGATCGGCCTCGGCATCCTGCTGCCCGTCATGTACGTCGTCGGCGCGATCTTCGCCGCGATCTGGGTCTACTGCTTCGTCACCGGCCGACGGCTCGATCGCCGCAATGCCGCCGCACTTTCCGAAACCGAATCCACCGAAACCAAGGAGTCGTAAATGACCGACATTCAGGAAACCCTCGTCCTCGTGAAGCCGGACGGCGTCTCACGCAACCTCACGGGCGAGATCCTGCGGCGCATCGAGGCGAAGGGCTACCAGCTCGTCGACGTGAAGCTCGTCGAGGCGAGCCGCGAGCTGCTGGCGAAGCACTACGAGGAGCACC
>JBEVGK010000170.1:0-3965 GCA_040511795.1 Lacisediminihabitans sp.
GAAGATGATCACGAGCACCCAGAAGGCGATGATCACGAGCCCGGCGATGCCGAGCGGCCGGCGCCAGGCGGCGGGCAGACGCAGGCGCTTCACCCAGCGGTTGTGGCGCGAGGGGATTCCGTCGGCGTCGAGCTTCGGGTCGATGTCTGTCAAAGTCATGCGGTTCGGATCCTCGGGTCGATGATGCCGTAGAGCAGGTCGGTCACGAAGTTCACAACGACGTAGACGAGTGCGATGAAGAGCGTGACGCCGATGATCGACGGCAGGTCGAGTTTCGAGGCGCTGCGGTAGGCGTACGAGCCGATGCCCGGCCAGGCGAAGATCTGCTCGACGAGCACGGTGCCGGCGAGCAGCGAGGCGAACGCGGTGCCGAGCACCGTGATCACGGGCACGAGGGCGCCGCGCAGCACGTGCCGGCGCACGACGGTCCAGGCCGGCAGGCCCTTCGCGGTCGCGGCGCGAACGTAGTCGTTGCCGAGTACCTCGAGCACCGACGCGCGGCTGAAGCGCAGCATCAGGCCGACCATCGGGGCCGAGAGCACAAACGCGGGCAGTACCAGGTGCGAGACGGCCTGGAAGAACAGCCCGGGGTCGCCCGCGAGCAGCGAGTCGACGGTGAACAGCCCGGTGATGGCGGGCGGCGGGGTCTGCCCGGCGTCGAGGCGGCCCGACGACGGGAACAGCCGCAGCTGGGTGGAGAACAGTGCGGCGACGATGAGGCCGAGCCAGAACACCGGCACCGAGACACCGCCGAGGCTGACGACCCGAAGCACGTTGTCGACGACGCCGTTCGCGCGCAGGGCGGCGACGACGCCGAGGCCGACGCCGAGCACGATCGCGATGATCGCGGCGAAGAGGGCGAGCTCGGCCGAGGCGGGCGCGAACTGCGAGAGGTCGGTGAGTACCGGGCGGCTGGTCTGAGTCGAGGTGCCGAGATCGCCGGTGACGAGGTTGCCGAGGTAGATGAAGAACTGCACGTACAGCGGCTGGTCGAGTCCGAGCTTCTCGCGAAGCGCGGCGACGATCGTCGGGTCGGCGGCGGCGCGTTCGCTCAGCATCGCCGTGGTCGGGTCGCCCGGCAAAATCGAGGTGAGCAGGAACGCGATGATGATGGTGCCGACGGCCAACAGCACCGCGGCGCCGGCGCGCTTGAGCACGAACATCAACATGGCGGCCCTTTCGGTAGTGGAGCGGTGGAGACGTGCGAAGGGTGGGGCGGCAGCGACTGCCACCCCACCCTCGTGGGTGTTACTTGATGGCCGCGATGTCCAGTGAGAATACCGCGTCGTAGTTCACAGCGCCGGTCGCCGCCGAGGAGACGACGGATGCCGCGGGCTGAACGAGGGGGATGATGACTCCCTCTTCGTTCATGGCGTTCTGGAAGTCGACGAAGAGTCCCTCGCGAACCGACTCGTCGGTCTCGGTGGAGGCCGAGGTCATGATCGCCTCGAGCTCGCTCGCGCTGCCGGCGGCCCAGCCGGCACGGAGGCCGACGAGGTTGCCGGGTCCGAAGGCCAGGTAGTCGGCCGAGTCCGGGTAGTCGGGGTTCCAGAGCCAGAGGCCCATCTGCTCGGTGCCGGCGCGGTACGTCTCGAGCGCCGAGGCGACCGGGCTCGGGGTGAGCTCGATGTCCAGGCCGATGTCGGCGAGCTGCGACTGGATGCGCTCGGCGAACGGGCCGAAGTCGAGGCCGTTGCTCGAGATGTCGCTGGGGTACTCGAGCGAGACGGTTCCGACGTCGCCGAGGCGCGCGACAGCGGCCTTGGCTGCGTCGAGGTCGGTCTCCACCGCGTCGTCGGCGCCGAGGGCTCCGAGGAACGAGTTGGGGACGACACCGTAGGCGCGTGCTGCGCCCTCGCCGGCGAGGTCGAGGATCGCGTCGTAGTCGAGTCCGTACTTGACAGCCTCACGGAAGTCGGGGTTCGAGGTGATCGGCGAGACCGCAGCATCCGCGTTTGCGAACAGGCAGAAGATCGTCGGCGACGACGAAGTCGTGACGACCACGTCGGGGTTCGACGAGATCGAACCGATCTGGTCGGAACCGAGGTCGAGCGCGATGTCGGCGGTTCCGCTCTGGATGTCGGCGAGCTGGGTCTCGGCCGTCGCATTGCGCAGCACGATCTTGTCGTAGGCGGGCGCGTCGCCCCAGTAGTTGGGGTTGGCGACGAGCACTGTCTCGGTCGTGGTGTCGAACGAGTCGATCATGTACGGGCCGCTGCCGGCGCTCTCGCTGTTGAGGAACTCCTCGGCCGTGTCGGCCGTGTCGGCGCCCTCGGCGTCGGTGCCGCCGTTCTCGGTGACGACCGCGCTGTTGACGATGCCCAGGGTGGGGCTCGTCACGATCGCCGGGATGGCGGTGTTGGAGACGTCGGAGGTGATGACGACGGTGGAGTCGTCGTCGCCGGCTGTGACGGTGAGGCCCTCCATCAGGAACGAGCCGTTGCCCTTGATGTTCTTCACGCGGTTGAGTGAGTAGATGACATCGGCCGCGGTGAGCGCGGTGTCGTCGGAGAACGTGATGTCGTCGCGGATCGCGAACGTGTAGACGGTCGCGTCGTCGTTGACCTCGAAGCCCGAGGCGACGCTGGGCAGCGGCTTCGTGGCGTCGCCGTCGGCGAAGGTGAGCAGGCTGTCGTAGACGGGGTGCAGCACGATGCCGCCCGTGGTCTCGAACATACGCGCGGGGTCGGCGGTGACGAGGTCGAACGACTTGTCGATGACGAGCGTGCCGTTGTCGGCGTCAGGAGTGGATGTTGCGGGCGCACACGCGCTCAGCGCGAGGGTAGCGCCGACGAGTGCGGCTACGGCCACACCACCTCGGGTGATTCTTCTCACTGTGATTCCTCTTCTCATGGATGGTGCGGGTTGTGGAACGTGTTGGAGCAGTGGTGCGCCTGCAACTGCTGTGTTCAGGCCGCGTCTGGTGGGGTGATGAAGACGTCTTCGTGGTTGTGGATGACCTGCCAGCGTCCGTCGTTCTTCTTCCAGACGGCGGTGTTGCGCACCCAGTCGGAGGGGCGGGCGGGGTCGTCGTAGTTGACGATCAGGATGTGGCGCAGCAGCGCGATATCGCCGAAGATCGTGATCACGGGGTCTTCGGTGTCGAGGCTGGAGACGCTCGTCGTCGGGGCTGCGGGCGGGCGCGAGTCGCGCAACGCGTCGAGGCCGGCCAGGCCGAAGATCATCGGCCCGTACTCGGAGTCCCACAGCGTCACGTCGTCGGCGATGTTCGCGTTCGACTGTTCGCGGTTGCCGGTCATGTAGGCGTCGTACATGCTCAGCTGGCCGGCCCAGACGAGCGCTTCCTCGCCGGTAAATTGCTCAGTCAACGGGTGGCCCTTCGCGAAATAGAGACAGAATCGGTGGAACGTATTCAGTCATGTAACTCTATTAATGTCACGCGAAAGGTCAAATAGTGTTACGACCATGTAAATGCATGAGCCGAACCGGCTTTTTCTAGTCGATTGAAATAATTCGTGCGCGATATCGCGACGAATGTATTTTTACTCCTCGGATGCGCCCGTCGGCTTGGCGCTCGCCAGAGTGCGCGTCGAGAAGTCTTCCATCATCAGGTTGCCGAGTCCGAGCATCGTCTCGATACGTGCGACATTCGGGATCTGCCAGACGCGGTCGAGCAACAGCTCGCGCAACTGGCTCTGCGCGCTGAGCCGGAACCGCGCGAGCAGGTCGTAGCGGCCGGCGACGACCGTGAGTTCTTCGAGCTCGGGGATTGCCCGGAAGGCCTCCATGGTCGGCTCGATGTCGCCGCCCGACTCGAGGGTGATCGGCATGTACACGACCACGTCGAAGCCCAGACGCTCCCAGTCGACCGCGATCGAGTACTTGCGGATGATGCCGTTGCGCTCGAACCGGGCGATGCGCTCGGCCACGGCGGGTGCCGACATGTTCACGTGCCGGGCGAGCGCGCGCTGCGACTGGCGCGAATCACGCTCCAGCTCGCGCAG
>JBEVGK010000171.1:0-4607 GCA_040511795.1 Lacisediminihabitans sp.
ATCTTCTGCTCGGCGGAGCCAGAGACCTTGTCAACTGCAACATTCAGCTTAACCGCAATGTCGCCATCCCCGAGAACCTTGACCTTCTCGTTCTTGCGCACCGCGCCCTTGGCGACGAGGTCACTGATCGTGACGTCTCCACCGGCGGGGTACAGCTCCGCGAGCTTCTCGAGGTTTACTACCTGGTACTCGACGCGGAACGGGTTCTTGAACCCGCGCAGCTTCGGGGTACGCATGATGCTGTTCAGGTTTCCACCCTCGAGACCGAGACGCACGCCGTAGCGGGCCTTCGTTCCCTTGGTACCGCGGCCGGCGGTCTTACCCTTCGAGCCCTCACCACGACCGACACGGGTGCGGTCCTTCTTGGCACCCGCAGCGGGACGGAGGTGGTGCATCTTGAGCACCTGCGGGCGTGCCTCGGCGACGGGCTGTGCAGCCTTCTTCGCCGCGGCGGCCTTCGGAGCCTTGGCGGCGACCGTGGCGTCGTCGGACGACGCAGCGGCAGCCTTGGGAGCCTTCGCGGCGGCGGCCTTGGGAGCCTTCTCCGCGGCAGCAGCCTTGGGAGCGGCGGCCTTCGCCGGCGCCTTGGTAGCAGCGGCCTTCGCCGGAGCAGCCTTCGCGGTGCTGGCCTTCTTGGGGGCAGCGGCCGGAGTGGTTTCTTCAGCCATTAGTCAATCTCCTCGACCTTGACAAGGTGAGCGACCGTGCGGACGTAGCCACGGTTCTGCAGGTTGTCCTCACGGACGACGACGTCACCGATGCGCTTGAGCCCGAGGCTCCGCAGGGTGTCGCGCTGGTTCTGCTTCTCACTGATTTTGGACTTGATCTGGGTCACCTTCAGGCGAGCAGCCATCAGACACCTGCCTTCGCGTCAGCCTGAGCACGCAGGAGGCGCGCGGGCGCGACATCCTCGATCGAGAGGCCACGACGTGCCGCGACGGCACTGGGCTCCTCGAGCTGCTTGAGGGCAGCAACGGTTGCGTGCACGATGTTGATCGTGTTGGACGAACCGAGCGACTTGCTCAGAACGTCGTGGATGCCGGCGCACTCGAGGACGGCACGCACCGGGCCACCGGCGATAACACCGGTACCAGCGGATGCGGGACGCAGGAGCACGACACCGGCAGCGGCCTCACCCTGCACGGGGTGCGGGATGGTGACGCCGACGCGAGGAACACGGAAGAAGTTCTTCTTCGCCTCTTCGACGCCCTTGGAGATCGCGGTCGGGACCTCGCGGGCCTTGCCGTAACCGACGCCGACCAGACCGTTACCGTCTCCGACGACGACCAGGGCGGTGAAGCTGAAGCGACGACCACCCTTGACGACCTTGGACACGCGGTTGATGGTGACGACGCGCTCGAGGAACTGGCTCTTCTCAGAGTCACGGCTTCCGCGCTGCTGGTTGGGGTTGCGCTCACGGCCGCCACGACGCGCCTCGCGGGGCTCGTTCGCAGCAGGCTCGGTTGCGGCCGCAGTCTCGACGACCGCGACGGTCGGCTCTGCCTCGGTGGCCACAGGGGTCTCCTTGTTCGTGTTAGTTGTGTCGCTCACAGGTCCAGTCCACCCTCTCTGGCTCCATCGGCGATGGCAGCGACGCGACCCGCGTACTTGCTACCACCACGGTCGAAGACGACCGCTTCGATGCCCGCCTTCTTGGCGCGCTCCGCAACGAGTTCTCCGACCTTGTGTGCCTTGGCGGTCTTGTCGCCGTCGAAGGTCCGCATCTCGGCCTCGAGGGTCGACGCCGACGCGAGGGTGAAACCCTTGCTGTCGTCGACGACCTGCACGAAGACGTGGCGAGCCGAACGGGTGACAACGAGACGCGGACGCAGCTCGGTGCCGACGACCTTCTTGCGAAGACGTGCGTGGCGACGGCTCTTGGCCGCCGACTTGCTCTTGCCTCTAGTTCCGAGACCCATGATTATTTACCACTCTTTCCGGCCTTGCGGCGGACTACCTCGCCCGCGTAGCGAACGCCCTTGCCCTTGTAGGGTTCCGGCTTGCGCAGCTTGCGAATGTTTGCGGCGACTTCACCGACGGCCTGCTTGTCGATGCCGTGCACCGTCAGCTTGGTGTTGCCCTCGACGGCGAAGCTGATGCCTGCCGGCGGGTCGACCGTGATGGAGTGCGAGTACCCGAGCGCGAACTCGAGGGAAGCGCCCTTGGCCGCGACGCGGTAACCGGTACCGACGATCTCGAGGCCCTTGGAGTAGCCCGTCGTCACACCGATGATCTGGTTGGCGATGAGCGTGCGGGTGAGGCCGTGCAGCGAACGCGACTCGCGCTCGTCGTCGGGACGGGTGACCAGCAGCTGGCCATCCTCGATCTTGACCTCGATGGGGCTGGCGACGGTGAGCGCGAGCTCACCCTTCGGGCCCTTGACGGAGACGGCGGAACCGTCGATCTTCACCTCGACCCCGGCAGGGATCTCGATGGGGAGTCTTCCGATACGTGACATGTCTGGGTTACCACACGTAGGCGAGGACTTCCCCACCCACGCCCTTCTTCGAAGCCTGGCGGTCCGTGAGGAGGCCGGACGAGGTCGACAGGATGGCGACGCCGAGGCCACCGAGAACGTGAGGGATCTCGGTCGACTTCGCGTACACGCGGAGGCCGGGCTTCGAGACGCGCTTGATTCCAGCGATGGAACGCTCCCGGTTGGGGCCGTACTTGAGATCGAGGGTCAGCGTCTTGCCGACGCGAGCATCCTCGACCTTCCAGTCGCCGATGTAACCCTCGGACTTGAGGATCTCGGCGATGTGGGACTTGAGCTTGCTGCTCGGCATGGACACGGTGTCGTGGTATGCCGAGTTTGCGTTGCGCAGTCTGGTCAGCAGGTCTGCGACCGGATCTGTCATCGTCATGATGGTGGTGCCTTCCTCACCCGGTTTCGGCATCCGGTACGCCGGATGCCGACCTCGGTGATCGGTGGTGCTATTAAGCGCAGTCTGCTGACTACGCGGGGGTGTTCTCTGCGGTACGGAACGGGAAGCCGAGCGCCTTGAGCAGCGCGCGACCCTCGTCGTCGTTCTTCGCGGTGGTGACGACGGTGATGTCGAAACCGCGAACGCGGTCGATCTTGTCCTGGTCGATCTCGTGGAACATCGACTGCTCGGTGAGACCGAAGGTGTAGTTGCCGTTGCCGTCGAACTGCTTGTCCGACAGACCGCGGAAGTCACGGATGCGCGGAAGCGCAAGCGAGAGCAGACGGTCGAGGAACTCCCAGGCACGGTCGCCACGAAGGGTGACATGTGCACCGATCGGCTGGCCTTCACGCAGCTTGAACTGCGCGATGGACTTGCGAGCGTTGGTGACCTGCGGCTTCTGGCCGGTGATCGCGATGAGGTCCTTGACGGCGCCATCGATGATCTTGCCGTCGCGAGCTGCCTCGCCGACACCGGTGTTGACCACGATCTTCACCAGTCCGGGAACCTGCATCACGTTGGTGAAGCCGAACTGCTCGGTCAGCTGCGCTGCGATCTCATTCTTGTACTTCTGCTTGAGGCGCGGCTGGGTTTTGCCAGCTGCGGTTGCAGTGTCAGTCATTACTCGGCGTCCTTCTCGGCGTCGGCCTTCTCAGCCTTGGCCTTGGTAGTGGAGGCCTTCGCGGCCTTCTTGGGAGCTGCGGCACGACGCGACGGCTTGAAGTAGCGCGTGCGGGTCGTCTTGCCGGCGGCGTCGGTCGAGACGGTGAAGCCGACGCGTGCCGGCTGCTTGGTCTCGGGGTCGACGAGCTGCACGTTGGACACGTGGATCGGGGCCTCGCGGGTCTCGATACCACCGGTCTTGGTGCCACGGTCGGTCTGGCCGACGCGGACGTGCTTGGTGATGAAGTTCACACCCTCCACGACGACGCGGTTCTTCTCGACGAGGACCTCGATGACACGACCCTGCTTGCCGCGGTCTCCGCCGCGAGCCTGCGAGGGGCCGGTGATCACCTGGACGATGTCGCCCTTTTTGATGTTCGCCATGACTAAATGACCTCCGGTGCCAGCGAGATGATCTTCATGAACTTCTTGTCGCGGAGTTCGCGACCGACCGGTCCGAAGATACGGGTACCACGGGGGTCTCCGTCAGCCTTCAAGATCACTGCGGCGTTCTCATCGAACTTGATGTACGAGCCGTCTGGACGACGGGTCTGCTTTTTGACGCGAACGATGACGGCTTTGACGACGTCACCCTTCTTGACGTTGCCGCCCGGGATGGCGTCCTTGACGGTGGCGACGATGACGTCACCCAGTCCGGCGTAACGACGGCCGGAGCCACCGAGAACACGGATCGTCAACAGGACCTTGGCACCGGTGTTGTCGGCAACTTTGAGTCGTGATTCTTGCTGAAGCACTTTCTAACTCCTTCTATCAAGTAAGCGCGAGGCGCTTACTTGGCCTTCTCGAGAACCTCGACCAGGCGGAAGCGCTTGGTGGCGCTCAGCGGTCGAGTTTCACTGATCAGGACCAGGTCGCCGACGCCGGCGGTGTTCTCCGCGTCATGAACCTTCAGCTTGGACGTACGGCGGATGACCTTGCCGTACAGGGGGTGCTTCACGCGGTCTTCGACCTCGACAACGATGGTCTTATCCATCTTGTCGCTGGTCACGTAACCACGCA
>JBEVGK010000172.1:0-3682 GCA_040511795.1 Lacisediminihabitans sp.
TGCGCCGCGCCCGCCGCGCCGGACGTCTTACCCGCGTCTCGGCGACGGCGAGCGGCGTCTCCGCCGTCGGCATCATCGCGAGCGCTCTGCTGCTCACGGTCGCCTTCGGCGGGGCCGCCACCGCCACCGCGGCACCGTCCTCCCCGGTCTCCGGACAGCTGAGCGGATACCAGCTCCCCACGAAATAACCGCGCGAAAAAGGCGGGGCTACGCTGGCAGGATGCGACTGATCGCCTCCCTGCGCGCATCCTCTCGCAGCCCCCTTCTGCAGGTCGTGAAGACCTCCGTGGCCGCGATCGTCGCCTGGCTCACCTGCGCGGCACTGCTGCACCAGCCGCTGCCGATCTTCGCCGCCATCGCCGCACTCCTGGTCGTCGCACCGAGTGTCAATCAGTCGCTGGCGAAAGGCGTCGAGCGCAGCGTCGGCGTGGTCGTCGGCGTACTTCTCGCTTACGCTGCCGGCGACCTGTTCGGTCACTCCACCTGGGTGGTGCTCGGGGTGATCGTGGTGTCGCTGCTGCTCGCTTGGGTGCTGCGGCTCTCCCCCGGGTCAGCCAATCAGATCCCCATCAGCGCCATGCTGGTGCTCGCCCTCGGTCTGCAGACCCCCGGGTACGCCTTCGATCGCATCGTCGAGACGGTGATCGGCGCGCTGATCGGACTCGCGGTGAACGTGCTGGTCGTACCGCCGGTGCTGTTCGGGCCCGCCCACGACGCCGTCACCCGGCTCGCCTCGGAGATCGCAGGAACCCTCGGCGATCTCGCCCACGTGCTGCGCATCCCGACCGACCGCCGAGGCGTCGAGGCGGTGCTCGATCGTGCCCGCACCCTGCGGGGGCTGCGCGATGACGCGGCCGCCGCTCTGGCCAGCGCCGACGAGAGCCTCATGCTCAACCCGCGGGGCGGTCGGCACCGTCGACAACTCGCCCGCGACCGCGCCTTCCTCGACACCCTCACCGTGCTGGCGACCCGGGTGCCCGGCATGGCCCGCGCGGTGCGCGACCGCTACGACACCTCCCTGACGACGGATGCCGTGGTGCAGTCGATCGCGACCGAACTCGACCGCGCCGCCCACGACGTCCTCCTTCTCGCCCAGGCACCGCGCGGGGAGAACGAACCGCCGCCGGTCACCGCCGAGCTCCCGGCACTCACCGCGCCGCTTGTCGTGCTGCGCCCCGATGCCGAGAACTGGGTGCTGGTCGGCTTCCTGCTCGAGGACCTGCGCCGGGTGCGCGACGAGATCGTCGGGGATCCGGATTGACCGTGCTCCCCGGGTAGGCAATTGGAGCTCGGCCTCTCGAGCTCTCCTGCACACCACACCTCGAGTTGTCACAGACGGATGTTAACCCGCACTCGAAAGGTCGATCTGTGACAACTCGAGGCCGATCCCGATCGAGGTGCCACCGTGCGCCCTTCGCTCAGCGGGAATCGCACGAGGCGGCATTTCCATTAGGCGCGCGCAGTCGGGGCTCCGCACCCGAGTGCACCGCACGAGAGCGCACCGCACGAGAGCGCACCGCACGGGAGCGCGCAGAGCAGTGTGCGAGCCGCGCTACGCGGTGGGCAGCTCGAGCCAGGTGAGGCTTGCGAGGTCTTCGGGCGCGAGGCCGTACTCCTCGGGGCTGGTGGCGACGATGGTGCGCAGCTCCTGCGCATCGAGCTGGGCGCCGTGCCGCACCATGATGTCCACGCCGGCGGGGGTGACCAGCGACTTCGAGAATCGCGTCACCACGAACTCATCGGAGGGCCCGACTCCCTCGACGGTCCAGTGGCTGGCGAAGGGGAACAGCAGACCACGGCCGCGCCAGACGAAGCCGGCGGCGTCGGATCCCTCGCCTCGGAAGCTGTCGACCCCGACGATGGTCTTGGTCGCGCCGGCCGGGGTGCTGTAGCTGACCGTGTCGAGAAACCTGAGCGGCTGTTCGCTGCGTACCTCGTAGGTGAGGGTCGGCGACAGGCGGTCGCCGCGAAGCCACATCGGAAAATTGGTGGCGCCGATGTGCCAGCTACCGGGCAACAGCTCGGCAAGCGAGCCGGCAGATGGAGCAATCGTCATGCCCCCAATTTAGTCTGATGTGACGCCCCCACACCGCGGGCCGCGCCGCCGAAGCTGAGGCGGAGTCGCCGCCGTAGCATGGGCCCATGCCCTCCCGACTGCGCGCGCTCGCTCTGTCGACGCACCCGGGACCTGGTCTCGCGGTCACCGTCGTGGCCGTGCTGCTCGGCGTCGGCCTGCAGCTCGCGCCCTGGCGCATAGCGCTGCTCGGCCTCGCGGTGCTTGCGAACCAGGTCTCCGTCGGCCTCTCCAACGACTGGCTGGATGCCGAACGAGACCGCGCGGTCGGCCGCACCGACAAGCCGGTCGCGCTCGGTCTGGTGAGCATCCGTCTGGTGCGGGTGGGTGCCATTGCGTCGGCGCTGCTCGGGATCCTGCTCACCGTGCCTCTCGGGCTCTGGGCGGCCCTCGCGCAGGCGGTGTTCATCGGCGCGGCCTGGGCCTATAACGCGGGCCTCAAGAACACGCCGATCTCGGTGCTGCCCTACATCGTCGGGTTTGGCGTGCTTCCCTCCATCGCGACCCTGTCGAGACCGGATCCGGTGCTCGCCGCGCCCTGGGCGTTCGGACTCGGCGCGATGCTCGGTGTCGCGGCGCATTTCGCCAACGTGCTGCCCGATCTCGACGACGATGCCCGCACGGGCATCGCGGGACTTCCGCACCGGATCGGGCGCCGGGCATCCGGTGTCGTCATCTGGGCCGCGCTGCTGCTCGGCGCGCTGTTCGCACTCGTCGGGCCGAGCGGCGGGCCGACGCCACTGCAGTGGGCGGGGCTCGCGGTGACACTTCTGCTGGCCGCGGCGATCGCGGTACTGCTGCGACGACCGCCAACCCGCCTGCTGTTCCAGCTGATCATCGCGGCGGCGCTGGTCAATGTCGTGCTGCTGGTATTCAGCGGCGACCGGCTGCTCGGCTAGAACTCAGGCGTTCGGGGTGCCACCTGTGGTCGGCGCAGCGCTGCCGGTGGCCGGCGACTGCGCCCCGGCGGCGGGTGCCGCGGCCGGCTTCGGCGGATTGCGGATGCCGATGAACGACACGACGCCGCCGATCAGAAACAGAATGGCGGTCACGATCACGCCGCGATCGAACCCGGCGAGGCCGATCTTCGTACCGATGATCACCCCGATGAAGGCGGTGGCGATCAGCCCGGCGACGCGAGAGACGGCGTTGTTGATGGCCGACCCGATGCCGGACTGGGCGGGGTCGATCGACCCGAGTATGGCGCTGGTGAGCGGAGCGACCGTGATCGTGAGCCCCAGGCCGAACAGGATCACGCCCGGCAGGATCTGCGTCCAGTAGTCCGGCTTCGCGTCGGCGAACAGCAGATAGAAGTAGCCGAGCGCGGCGAGCAGCGGGCCGATGCTCATGAACAGCCGCGGGCCGAGCCGACCCGCCAGGGTGCCTACATAGGACGAAAGGAAGATGCTGATGAGGGTCGGCGGCAGGATCGCCAGGCCCGACATGAGTGCGCTGTAGCCGCCGACCTGCTGCAGGAAGATCGTGACCAGGAACCCGCCGAGCGACAGCGCGCCGTAGATCGCCGCGGTGGCGATGTTGCCCACGGCGAAGTTGCGCACCCGGAACAGGCCGAGCGGCATCATCGGCTGCGGCGCCCGCGCCTCCCAC
>JBEVGK010000173.1:0-5931 GCA_040511795.1 Lacisediminihabitans sp.
CGAGGAAGTCGTCAACCTCGTCCTGGTCGTATCCCTCGCGGAACTTGGTCGGCTGGAACCGCTTGTTGACTACGTCTTCAGGCGTCAGGGCCATGGTGTCACCTCTGGAAATCAGGTCGAACAGTGTCAGTAACGATCAGCTAACGCTAGCAAATCAATGCCGATGAAGGATGCGGATCGCGGCGATCTTCGACCACCCACTCAGGCCAGATTACACAGGCTGTCAAATCTGTCGGTGGGGAATCGGCAGCAGCCGCGCTCAGGTCAGAAGTTGCGCAGCACGAGCGTGACGTAGATGAGCACGACCACGATGAGCATCACGCCGCTCCAGCCGAAGTCGAGCGCCATCCCGCCGATGCGGACGGGCTTGATCACACGCCGGATCGCCTTGATCGGGGGGTCGGTGATCGAGTAGACGACCTCGGTGGCGACCAGACCGAAGCCGCGGGGTCGCCAGTCCCGCAGGAAGGTGCGCGCGAGATCGAGGATGAATCGCGCCCACATCACGAAGAAGTAGATGAGGAGCAGCCAATACAGGATCGTTGCGACGATCGCCACCGGACTCACAGTTACCACCGCTCAGGTCGGCTCGACGGGAACGAGCGTCGAAGCGGGGTCAGGACTGCGCGAAGAAGGACGCGTCGACATCCTGCTCCGCCTCGGCCTGGTCGCCGCTGACGGCCACGTGCGCGGGCGAGAGCAGGAAGACCTTGTTGGTCACGCGCTCGATCTTGCCGTAGAGCCCCTGCGAGAGACCGCTGGCGAAGTCGACCAGGCGACGGGCATCGGGCTCGGTCATCTGCGACAGGTTGATGATCACCGGAATTCCCTCACGGAAGCTCTCGGCGATGACCTGGGCGTCTTTGTAGGCGCGGGGGTGGACGGTGAGGATCTCGTTCATGTCGGCGGGCGCTGCCATCCTGTGCTCGGACTGTCGTTGGCTCGGCGCGCGACGCAGGGGCGTCACGGGCGCACGATTGGCGGTCGGCTGCGGAGTGTGGCGCTCGACGGGCGGGGCGGCCTGCGCGACGGGCGCGGCCTCCTCATAGTCGAATTCCTCATCGGCAAGGCCGAGGTAGACCATGGTCTTGCGCAGCGGGTTAGCCATTTCGTGCCTCCTGTTGTGGAACCGGTGCTGCAAGATTAACCGGCGACCGGCCGGTTTCCGGTGATTGCCGAGCCGATCCGCAGGTGTGTCGCGCCCTCGAGGATCGCCTCGCGGTAGTCGCCAGACATCCCGGCGGAGATCGCACTCGCCCCCGGCGCCAACAGTTGAACGCGCTCGGAGGCCGCACGCACCCGGGCGAATGCCGCCCGCGGCTCCTCATCGATGGGGGCGACGGCCATCACCCCGCGCAGCAGGACTCCGGATGTCTGCAGCACCCGCTCCACGAAGGGCTCGAGGTCGCCGTCCCGCACCCCGCCACGCCCGGGGTCGTCGGTCAGGTTGATCTGCACGAAGACGTCGAGGGGTGACTCCGGCGAGGCGAGGGCGCCGAGCACCGAGTCGCGATCGAGCGACTGCACCGAACTGGCATAGGCGCGCGCCTGCTTCGCCTTCTTGCTCTGCAGCTGCCCGATGAAGTTCCAGCGGATCGGGTCGTCGTTCCGTGCGAGGTCGGCGAGTTCCGCCGCCTTGGCCTGCGCCTCCTGATGGCGGTTCTCACCGAACTCCCGCACTCCGAGCGAGTACAGCTCGCGCACGAGGCTCGTGGGATGGAACTTGGTGACGACGAGGGTGGGGATGTCGTCGGGGTTCCGACCGGCGAGAGCCGCGGCATCCGCGACCCCCTCACGCACGCGAGCGAGTCGCTCGTCGAGCGTGAGGGGCATGCGGCTACTTCAGGCAGTCGGGGATGTCCAGGTCGTCATCCGTGTCTTCGAACCCCGGGTCGCGCGGGGCGGCGGGCGCCTCGGGCTCCGGGGTCCAGGTGGGAACGGAGGCCTCCACGGGTGACTCGACCTCGCCGGTGGAACCGGCCGCCGCGCTGGACGCGATGGAGCCGGCAGCGACGGGAGCGGCGTCGACGAAGTTCGAGCGGTGGCCCGGCTTCTTGATCACGGGCTCGCCACCGTCGAAGCCCGCCGCGATGACGGTGACGCGCACCTCGTCGCCCAGGGTGTCGTCGATGACGGCGCCGAAGATGATGTTGGCCTCGGGGTGCACGGCCTCCTGCACCAGTCGGGCGGCGTCGTTGATCTCGAAGATGCCGAGGTTCGATCCGCCCTGGATGGAGAGCAACACGCCGTGCGCGCCGTCGATCGAGGCCTCGAGCAGTGGACTGGCGACGGCCAGTTCTGCGGCCTTGATCGCGCGGTCGGCGCCCCGGCTGGAGCCGATGCCCATGAGCGCGGATCCGGCCCCCTGCATGACCGACTTGACGTCGGCGAAGTCGAGGTTGATGAGGCCAGGGGTCGTGATCAGGTCGGTGATGCCCTGCACACCGGCGAGCAGCACCTGGTCGGCAGTGGCGAAGGCCTCGAGGAAGCTGATGCCACGGTCGCTGATCTCCAGCAGGCGGTCGTTCGGCACCACGATGAGGGTGTCGACCTCGTTCTTGAGAGCGGAGATACCGGTCTCGGCCTGGGCGGCACGTCGCTTGCCCTCGAAGCCGAAGGGGCGGGTGACCACACCGATGGTGAGGGCACCGATCGACTTGGCGATGCGGGCGACGACGGGGGCACCACCGGTGCCGGTTCCGCCACCTTCGCCGGCGGTGACGAAGACCATGTCGGCCCCGGCCAGGGCCTCCTCGATCTCCTCCGCGTGGTCCTCGGCAGCGCGGCGCCCGACCTCGGGGTCCGCACCGGCGCCGAGGCCCCGGGTGATCTCGCGACCGACATCGAGCTTGACATCGGCGTCGCTCATCAACAGTGCCTGGGCATCCGTGTTGATGGCGATGAACTCGACGCCGCGAAGGCCGAGCTCGATCATGCGGTTGACCGCGTTTACTCCGCCGCCGCCTATGCCGACGACCTTGATCACGGCTAGGTAGTTCTGGTTCGATGTCACGTTCGGCCTCCGCTTGAAACTTTCAACCTCTACTTGAAGATTAAAGTTCTGCTCAGTATAGGTTTGGTGGTTCGAAGGTATGGCGCGGCGACCGGCAGCGGCGCGAGGCGCTCCCGCGTGTCGCAAACCGCGATACGAAATCGACGTCGGTTCGCGACGGTCGGCCTCAGTTGGCGAAGGTCGGGATCGTGGGCGCGCTCACGTCGAAGCGCGTCGCCTGCGGCTCGTTGGCGATCAGGATGGCGAGGATGCGCGCCTTCTTCGCCGACTCGTCCGCGCTCCCCCACACCACGGTCGGACCTGAGCTGAGCACCAACGTGACGTTGTCGAGCGTCTGCGCCGTGACCGAATCGACCTTCGCCAGCAGCTCGGTGGGCAGCGCGAGCAGCACCTTCACCGCCGAGGTGAAACCCATCGACGACGTGGCTGCGCCCGTCGTTGCGGTGGGCAGCGTGATGAGGGGCAGACCGGCGGGACGCTCGTCGGTCTTCTTGATCACGACACCGGCCGGATCGACGATCTCGAACCCGGTGGGCGTCTCGATCACGGCGATCGGCGCGCGCTCTGCGATGCGGATGATGAGGGTATCCGGTGGCACGGATTCCGTCACATAGCTGCGGATGAGCGGAAACCGCGACAGGTCTTTCTTGATCGCGTCGAAGTCGACCAGGGCGAGTGGGGTGCCGAGCTGGCCGTCGACCGCCTTCAGCACCTCGGCCTTGTCCACGCGGGAGGTGCCGGTGACCTCGATGGTCTTCAGCGACAGCACCGGTGAGTAGACCGCGCCGGTGACGAGACCGCCGACGGCGACGAAACAGAGCAACACGACCAGCCAGGTGATGCGCCGGCGACGGGACCTGCGGGTGAACCGCTTGACCTCCGAGCGCTCGAACCGACGGCGTACCGCGGCGGCCTTACGCACCGCCCGGGCCGACTGCCGCTGCTCTGCGCGGGAATCGGTCGGCTGTTCTATCGGCCGTGCGGTCGGCTGCGGGGTCGACTGTGCGCTCGAATGAAAGGTCGGCTTAGCGATGGGCTGTGCGCCCGGCCCTGCCCCCGCCTGCCCCGCCGTGCGCGAGGCCCCCGCGGTGCGCGGCGTCTTCGATATCTTCGCCGGTTGTGGCGGCTTCGGCAGCTTCGGCGGCTTCGGCGACCGTGCCGGCGGCGCGGCCGGTTGCTCGGGGCGCGGGTCGAATCCCTCGGGGCGCTTCATCGCGCGCGATCCGTCACGGGGTCTGGCTGCCCTGCTCGCGGTGGTGGTCCTCCAGCGAGGCGAGCAGCTCCGGGATGATGCGGTAGATATCGCCGCCACCCATGGGGATGACGAAATCGCCCGGGCGGGCGATGGACGCGGCGTAGTCTGCCGCGGCCTCCCAGTCGTCGATCACCCGCACGCGGGACGGGTCCACGAAGCGCTCGGCGATCAGCTCGCCGGTCACCCCGAAGATCGGTTCCTGGCGCGCGCCGTAGATCGGCACGATGATCGTCAGGTCGGCGAGCGACTCGAGCACGGTGGCGAACTCCGCGGCCATGTCGCGGGTGCGGGTGTACAGGTGCGGCTGGAAGATCGGGATGAGACGTCCGGCTCCGACCACGCCGCGGGCGCCGGAGAGGGCGGCGCGCAGCTCGGTCGGGTGATGGGCGAAGTCGTCGTAGACCGACACGCCGCCGACCTCACCACGGAACTCGAATCGACGCTCCGCGCCGTCGAACCGGGCGATGGCGTCGAGGGCAGCCTGGGGCTCGAATCCGAGGTCGACCAGCACGCCGAAGGCCCCCGCCGCGTTGATCGCATTGTGCAGGCCGGCGACCCGCAGCGTGGTGCGGTAGTCCTCGCCGCGATAGCGCAGCGCGAAGGAGACCGTCGTGCCGGTTTCGACCGAGTGGAGCCGGACATCCGCCGACTCCGCCTGACCGAAGGTCGTGATGGCGCGATCGACCAGTCGACCGGTGACGGCCACGGCACCCGGGTCGTCGCTGGAGATGACGACGCGCTCGCGGGCACGGGCCGCGAAGGTGACGAAGGCGTCTTCGAAGGCCTCCTCCGAGCCGAAGTGGTCGAGGTGGTCGGGGTCGACGTTGGTGATGAGCGAGATGGCGGTGTCGTAGAGCAGAAAGGAGCCGTCCGACTCGTCGGCCTCGACCACGAATACCTCTCCGGCCCCGCGCGCCGCGGACACACCGAGTGAGCGGATGACTCCCCCGTTGACGAAGCTCGGGTCGGCATTCAGCGCCACCAGTGCGGTGACGATCATGCCGGTCGAGGTCGTCTTGCCGTGCGCCCCGGCGACGGCCACCAGCCGCTGCTCCCGGGTCAGCCAGGCGAGTGCCTGAGCGCGATGCAGGATCGGGATGCCGCGCTCCCGCGCCGCGAGATACTCCGGGTTGTCTTCGGCGATGGCTCCGGTCACGACCAGGGTGTCTGCGCCTCGGATGTTGCCTGCCGCATGTCCGATTGCGATCGGCACGCCGGCGGCGCGGAGGGCCTCGACGGTGCCGCTCTCACGCGCGTCCGACCCGGTGACCGGGATGCCGGCGGCGACGAACAGCTGGGCGATGCCGCTCATTCCGGCGCCGCCGATTCCGACGAAGTGGACGGAGCCGAGCCGGTCGGGGACGGGCTGGGAGAAGTCGGACTTGATCATTGCAACTACCGTACCGGGCGGTCGGCCGGCGGTGCCGCCAGTGCGCCGGCGATGAGGTCGACCATGCGATCGGAACCGTCGAGCACGCCGACGGATTTCGCGCGAGCGGCCATCGCCGCGACGGTGGCCCGGTCTTCGAGCAGCGGCACAAGCGTGCGGTCGACCCAGCCGGGGGTGAACTCGGCGTTCTCCACGACGATCGCGCCCCCGACATCGACCGAGTCCCGGGCATTGAGGCGCTGCTCGCCGTTGCCGATGGGCAGCGGCACGTAG
>JBEVGK010000174.1:0-3880 GCA_040511795.1 Lacisediminihabitans sp.
GTCCACGTGCTGCACGAACCGGTCGTCCAGCCAGTCCAGGCGGGACCCACCCGCAGCGCCGTGCCCCACTGCAGGCGCCGCGGAAACCGGGATCTGCCGAGTCGCACCGGGAGAAGCCGTCGGGACCTCATCCACGAGACCGGTCGGCCTGGCGAGACCGATCGGGATCGCGAGACTAATCGGGATGGCCGGGGCGAGATCGAAGAGCCGACCGCCGAGCTCGTCGAGAAAGTCCTCGCCGCGCACCTCTCGTGCTGCCGGAGCCGTCAGCCAGGCGATCAGCTCGTCGACGCCGGGCGGGCGCAGCCCCTGCCGATCAGCCGCACGAACGGCCAGCGTCTCGATCATCCTGCCGAGCTGGTACAGGTCGCGGGTCAGGCCGGGGTCGGCGTCGCGCTCGGCCGGGGTGAGGCGAGCATCGCCGTCGGCGGACGGACCGACCACCCGTGCGTACCCGAAGCCCGCGATCACCGGAGCGCCGAGCTCGTCGAGCAGCACCGTCGCGGGTCCGATGGCCCCGTGCACGATGCCGACGCGCCGCAGCTCCCGCACGGCCTCGATCAGGGGTGCGGTCGCGGTGACGAGCTCCCCCACGCGAACCGTGTCCCTGGCTCCCAAGGTCCTCGCCAGGCTGCCGCCGAGCCGGGGAAGAATCAGGCACGGCCGCCCATCGGGCGCCGTTCCGACATCGAGCAGGCGAAGCAGGTGCGGCGAATCAGCGCGCGTCAGAGCATCCAGCTCGATGTCGATCTGATCGTCGGGCGTCGTCTCGCGATACACCTTGATCGCCGCGACGCGCTCCTCGTGCCGGGTCGCGTGACCGAGCCACACCTCGGCGCGATCGCCCTCGCCCAGTCTGCGCACCAGACGGTACCCACCCACGGTCTCCATGCATCAACCTCCATGCATCAACGTTCGCGGCTTATGCGTGTGCGCCGCGGTGGGCCCCGCGAGACGGTGGAAGACGGCTGTACATCGGCGCCGGTGGAGGAGAAGAGAGCCGGTCAGGCCGTCCGCTGGCGGCGGAACCGTGCGGTCGGCACCGCCGCCAGGCCGTATCCTAGGAGGCATGGCACGCACTCAGAATTCGGCGGCAAAGCCGGCGAAAGAGCCCGGTCGTCTCAAGCAGATGTTCCAGGTCTTCCAGATGACCCGTCGGTACGACTCGACGGCGGTGTGGTGGATGCTCCTCGCCTTCCTCGCGCCCGTCGCGGTCGCCCTCATCGTCGGGTTCATTCTCACCCGTGACAATCCCTTCGGCCTGGTGCTGTGGATCGTTGCCGGCGTGCTCGGTGGCGTGCTGCTCTTTCTCGTCGTGCTCGGTCGCAAGGCGGAGCGTGCCGCCTATAGCCAGATCGAGGGTCAGCCCGGCGCTGTCGGTGCGGTGCTCAAGAGTTCGCTCCGTCGCGGTTGGACGGCGAGCGAGATGCCGGTGGCCGTCAGCCCCAAAACGCAGGATGCCGTCTACCGCGCCGTGGGAACCGGCGGTGTCGTGCTCATCGGCGAGGGCCCCAAGTCGCGCACGCAGAAGATGCTCGAAGAAGAGCGTCGCCGCGTCACCCGAATTCTTCCGAACGTCGCGGTGAACTTCCTCCAGGTCGGTCCGGATGCGGACTCGGTCCCCCTGCACAAGCTGCCGGCCCGCATGGCGCGCTTCAAGCGCTCGCTCACCAAGGCAGAGGTCTACGCCGTGAGCAACCGACTCAGCTCGCTCGGCAAGAACCAGCTGCCGATCCCCAAGGGTGTCGACCCGCTGCGGGCGCGCGCACCGCGGCCGCGCTAGCTCGCCCCATCCGCGGCGCGAGCCGGGGTCATCCGCGGCTCCGCCTCACCGGCGCACCAGCACCGTGCCCGCAAGCTTGTCATGGAGTCCGCGCTGGTCCCTGTCGTAGATCACGGCGGGGATCACCAGGCAGAGCAACACCGTCCGCACCGCCGGGCGCCAGACGCCGACCCAGCCGCCCGCCAACGGCACCACGCGCATCCCCAGGATGAGGTGGCCGATGCTGCCGCTGAGCAGGGCGATGAAGAGCACCTGCTCGATGGCGAAGATGGCCAGCGTCGCACCGCCGTTGTACTGGAAGAACGCCCACGAGATCAGCACGGCGATCGCCCAGTCGATGGCGATGCCGCCGATGCGGCGGCCCACTCGGGCTATCGAACGCGGTCCGGCGGCGGGAAGCCCGAGCCCGCGACCCGGCCAGTCGTCGTTCTGTCCGTCGTTCCGGGCGCGGTCGACGGTCGGATTCGCGGGAGACATACCCCGATTCTACGGATGCAGGTCACACGTAACCTGCGCGAAACAATAGCGACACCACGGTGAAACCCCGCCCGTCTAGCCTCACAGTGGCTGACTTCTCGGCCGCCTCCCCGTACCAAACTCATTGGAGTACCTCACATGTTCAATGATTCTTCAGAGGTGCTGAAGTTCATCAAGGAAAACGACATCAAGTTCCTTGACATCCGCTTCACCGACCTCCCCGGTGTGCAGCAGCACTTCAACATCCCCGCATCGACCGTCGACGAGGAGTTCTTCTCCGTCGGACAGCTGTTCGACGGCTCCTCGATCCGCGGCTTCGCGTCGATCCACGAATCGGACATGCAGCTGATTCCCGATGTCAGCACCGCCTACGTCGACCCGTTCCGCACCGAGAAGACGCTGATCATGGTCTTCGACATCTACAACCCGCGCAACGGCGAGATCTACGCCCGTGACCCGCGCCAGATCGCCAAGAAGGCCGAGAAGTACCTCGCGTCGACCGGCATCGCCGACACCGCGTTCTTCGCACCGGAGGCCGAGTTCTACATCTTCGACGACGTGCGCTACGAAGTGAAGCAGAACACCAGCTTCTACTCCGTCGACTCCGAAGAGGGTGCGTGGAACACGGGCCGCGCCGAAGAGGGCGGAAACCTTGCCAACAAGACCGCATACAAGGGCGGCTACTTCCCGGTCAGCCCGGTCGACAAGCAGGCCGACCTCCGCGACGACATCAGCCTCAAGCTGATCGACGCCGGTCTCATTCTGGAGCGCGCGCACCACGAGGTCGGCACCGGCGGCCAGGCCGAGATCAACTACCGCTTCGACACCATGGTGCACGCGGCCGACGACATCCTGAAGTTCAAGTACATCGTGAAGAACACCGCGCTCGAGTGGGGCAAGACCGCGACGTTCATGCCGAAGCCGCTGTTCGGTGACAACGGATCGGGTATGCACACCCACCAGTCGCTGTGGAGCGACGGCAAGCCGCTGTTCTACGACGAGCAGGGCTACGGCGGTCTCAGCGACATCGCACGCTGGTACATCGGCGGTCTGCTCAAGCACGCTCCGGCGGTGCTCGCGTTCACCAACCCGACGCTGAACTCGTACCGCCGTCTCATTCCCGGCTTCGAGGCGCCCGTCAACCTGGTGTACTCGGCCGGTAACCGCTCGGCGTCGATCCGCATCCCGATCACCGGAACGAACCCGAAGGCCAAGCGCATCGAGTTCCGTGCACCGGATGCGTCGGGCAACCCGTACCTCGCATTCGCCGCGCAGCTCATGGCCGGTCTCGACGGAATCAAGAACCGCATCGAGCCGCACGAGCCCGTCGACAAGGACCTGTACGAGCTTCCGCCCGAGGAGGCGAAGAACATCCCGCAGGTTCCCGGCTCGCTCGAGGAGGCCCTGCAGGCGCTGGAGGCCGACAACGACTTCCTCACCGCCGGCGGTGTGTTCACCCCCGACCTGATCGAGACCTGGGTCTCGTACAAGCGCTCCACCGAGATCATCCCTGCCGCGCAGCGTCCGACCCCGTTCGAGTACGAGCTGTACTACGGCGTGTGAGTCACCCGCTGGCCAGGCCGGTTGATTAGAAGAACCCCTCGAGCGTCTGCTCGGGGG
>JBEVGK010000175.1:0-4509 GCA_040511795.1 Lacisediminihabitans sp.
GAGACCGCCCAGGCGGGCTCGACCGCGGCGGCCGGGGTCGCGATCACCACACTCTGGATCGCGGGCATCGGCGCGGCATTGCTCGCCCTGGGAGCCGTCGTCGCGGCAGCCGTCAGCCTGTCCCGCCTCCGCCTACCCGATGTGCGCGCCCTGAGTTCCACCGGACTCTCGCTGCGGGCACAGCGTCGCGGCCGACGAGTCGAACTGGTCACGGTGTCGCTCTTCGGTGCGCTGTTCGGCGCGGCGGGGGGACTTGCCGTGTCGGCACTCACCGCGGCACCGATCGCCCGCTCCGTTGTGCCCGATTCGGCCGCGCTCCCCGCGCAGCTCGGCATCGCCGTGCTTCCCACGCTGCCCGTCATCGCCGCCGTACTGCTCGGCGTCGCCGCCATCGCGGTGCTCTCCACCGGGCGTCAACGACCACGGGACGGACGATGGTGAGCTACTCCCTCCCCCGACTGCTCGTGCGTCAGTTCCGAGCGGATGCTGTGGCTCACGTCTCGCTGGCGGCCCTCGTGCTCGTGCTCTCGGGTCTCGTCACCGCGCTCCCTCTCGCCGTGCTCGAGATGCAGTCGCAGGAGATCGGATACCGCCTCGCACACCTCGAACCGGGGCAGCGGGATCTGACCGCGACCACGGACGACCTTCCCGCCATCGACGACACGGCCAACACGGCATCCGCGGTCTTCGCGCCGACGACGGACGGTCTCGCCCAGCTGCGTTCGAGGCAACCACAGCCCCTACGCTCCCGGATGGGCGCGGCCCAATACCTGACCGTGACCGAACCCACCTCGGCCAACACTCCGCCGCGCGCCTCCGACCCGACCCTGCAACTGAGCTTTCTCATCGCCCCCGACCTGACCGGGCGGGTGAAGGTCGATGCCGGCATGGCACCCGCTCCGTTCAGCAGCCTTTCGGCGGACAGCCGCCCAGTCCAGGTGATGATGACGGAAGCCAACGCGAAGAGTCTGCGCTGGGAGATCGGCGATGTGCGCTCGATCTCCGCGGGGCTCGCCGTGCTGAACGTGAAGCTCAGCGGCACGTTCACCGCGCGCGACCCCGGCGACCGATACTGGGGCCTCGATGCCTCGGCGCTCACCCCGGAGAAGAAGACAACGGTCAGGGGAACCGAGGTGGAGAAGTTCCGCGTCAGTTCGGCCGTGATCGACGCCGCATCCTGGCCCACGCTCGCAGACTCGTTCCAGACCGCAAGCACGCGCATCCGTTACCCCACCAGCACCTCGGCGCTCGCGCCGACGGACGCGGAGCGTCTGCTCCCGGAGTTGCGCCGCTTCTCCGCGACCACGCAGACCGTGGTCCATCGAGAGGAGACGACTCGGCGGTCGCTGACCAGCGTCGGTTTCGTCGCCCCGCAGGCGACCGCACTCGCTCTCGCGATCGACCGCGACCGCACGGCGACCGCGATCGTCATCCTCATCGTGGTCGGGCCGCTCGGGGTCGGGGTCGCCGTCATCTGGCTGCTTACGCGCCTGATCGTGTTGCGCCGCCGCGACACGCTCAACCTGGTGCGTGCGCGCGGGGCATCCGCGACCCAGCTGACCCTCGCCCTCGCCGCGGAGACCATCGCCCTGACCATCCCGGCTGCAGCGATCGGGGCAGCGGTGGCCTTCACCATCCTGGGCTTCCGAGCGGATGCCCTGGCCGGGCCGATCCTGCTGGGTCTCGTTCCCGGGGTCGTTATCGCCGTCGCGAGCGTGACCGGCGGTATCGGACGACGCGGGCGGAGCGACCTGACCTCGCGATCGCCCCGGCTCGGTCGGCTGATCGCAGAGATTCTGGTGCTGGCACTGGCCGCGGTCTCGGTCATCCTGTTGCGCGAGCGCGGGCTCTCCACGGCCACCTCGCTCGGCTTCGACCCGCTTCTCGCCGCGGTGCCGCTGCTGCTGTCGATCAGCGTGGCCGTGGTCGTGCTGCGGCTCTACCCGCTTCCGCTCCTCGCCCTCATGCGACGGCTGACCCGCTCTCGCGGGGTCGTCGGACATCTCGGGGCTGCGCGCGCGGTGCGCGACCCCGCCGCGGGGCTCGCGCCGGTGCTCGCGATGGTGGTCGGGCTTGCCGTGGCAGTGTTCTCGGGCGTGCTCGTCGGCACGCTACAGACGGGGGTCGTCGACGCCGGCCAGGTCGCGGTCGGAGCGGATCTGCGCGTGACCGGGGTGCAGCTCGACGCCGACGACGTAACCGAACTCCGCACCATCGCCGGCGTTGCCGACGCGGTGGGTGTCTACGAGGTGTCGAATCCGGTCGACGCCTACATCGGCGACAGCACGATCCCCGTCTCGCTGGTCGTCACCGACACCGCACGCCTCGCCGCGGTGCAGCGCGACCTCGCCCGGCCCCTCCCTCTCGGCGGGCTCGCCGCCAGGCACCACGGCACGATTCCGGCGCTCATCGCCGCGTCGCCCGACCTCTCCCAGGCCCTCCACGCGCCGTTCACGGTCGACGACGCGCAGGTCACCGCCCTCGCGTCCGCCCACAGCGCTGCCATCAGTTCCGACGAGAACTGGGTGCTGGTCGATCGATCTCACGCGGCGCAACTCGGCGTGACGATCTTCCGCCCCGATGTGGCACTGCTGCGGCTCGAACCGTCGGCAGATCCGCAGGCGGTGGAGCGCAGCATCCGCTCGTCTTTCGGGGCCGACGCGCATGTCACCACCCCCGCCGCGCAGGCGCAGCAGTACCGCTCGTCCCCGGCGAGCGCCGGGCTGCAGACCCTGCTGTTCGCGATCATCGCCGTCGTCGGCCTGCTCTGTGCGGCAGCGATAGTGCTCGCGCTGCTCGTCGGGGCGAAACCGCGCGAACGGGTGCTCGCCCTGCTGCGCACGCTCGGGATGTCGCGGCGGCAAGCGCGCGGACTGGTCGCCTGGGAGGTCGCCCCGTCCGCCATCGCGGCCCTCGTCGCGGGGGCGGCGCTGGGCCTCGCACTGCCGCTCATCACCCTCGCCAGCGTCGACCTGCGACCGTTCACCGGCGGCATCACCCAGCCCGCCGAAGCCCTCGCCCCGCTCCCGCTTCTGCTGCTCGTCGGCGGTTTCGTCGTGATCGTGGTCGGCGCCGCCGCGATCGCGGTCGCGGTCGGCCGACGCGCGAACATCGCCAGAACCCTCCGTACCTCCGGGGAAGGATAGCCAGATGACCGCCACAGCAGAACCGCACATCTTCTGTTCGGATGTCGTGCGCATCTTCAGCGCCCAGGGCGTCGAGGTGCAGGCGCTGCAGGGCCTCAACCTACGGGTCGACCGGGGCGAGATGGTGGCCCTGATCGGTGCCTCCGGCTCGGGGAAATCGACGCTGCTCACCATCCTGTGCGGACTCGACACCCCGTCCGCCGGGATCGCCCGGTGCGCTGGCTACGATCTGCTCGCGCTCAGTCGTGCGGAGCGGGTGAACTACCAGCGGCACAGCGTCGGCTTCGTCTGGCAGCAGACCTCGCGCAATCTGCTCCCGTATCTGACGGCCGGGGAGAACGTGGCGATGGCGATGATCGTCGCCGGAACCGCGAAGCGCGGGCGCGCAGCGCGTGTCGACGAGCTGCTGGAACTGGTCGACATCGCGTACTGCCGTGACCGGTTGCCTGCGCAGATGTCCGGCGGAGAACAACAGCGGGCGGCGATCGCAGTCGCGCTGGCCAACTCGCCGGAGATCCTGCTCGCCGACGAGCCGACCGGCGAGCTCGACGAGGCGACCTCCGCCGAGGTGCTCGAGGCGATGCGGAGCGTGAACGAGAAGCTCGGCACGACGGTGCTCATCGTCACCCATGACCCCTCCGTGTCTGGTCACGTTCGCCGCACCATCCAGATCCGCGACGGCCGCACCTCCACCGAGGTGCTGCGACGCAGCGAGGTCGACGAGCACGGGCAGGAGACGCACATCGCCGAGGAGTTTGCCGTGATCGACCGGGTCGGACGCCTGCAGCTCCCGTCGGCCTACACCGACGCGCTCGACCTGCGCGACCGGGTGCGCCTGTCGCTCGAAACCGATCGAGTCGAGATTCGACCATCCAGCACAGCATCGGAGCCAGCCTCATGACCACCGCGCCCGCCCTCCGCGCCGTCGGCGTCAGCCGCGTCTTCGGCTCCGGAGATACCGCCGTGCACGCCTGCACCGACGTCTCCCTCGAACTTCACGCCGGAGAGCTGGTCGTGCTGCGCGGTCGATCCGGCAGCGGCAAGTCCACGCTGCTCAACATCCTCGGCGGGCTGGACGTCCCGACCGCCGGTGAGGTGTGGTGGGGCGGGACCTCGCTCGCCGGTATGACGGATGACCAGCTCACCACCCTGAGGCGCGCCCGGGTCGGCTTCGTGTTCCAGAGCTTCGGTCTCGTGCCCGTGCTCTCGGCGGCCGAGAACATCGCTGTTCCCCTGCGCATCGGCGGTGTCGACCCCGGCGAGCGCGACGAACGCGTGCGACGGATGCTGGAGCTGGTCGGCCTGGACGACCACGCCAACCAGAGACCCGCTGAACTCTCCGGCGGCCAGCAGCAGCGCGTCG
>JBEVGK010000176.1:0-3689 GCA_040511795.1 Lacisediminihabitans sp.
CGAGTCGACACCGCCCGACAGAATGCGGCCCGATGCGGGAGCGGCGAGGTTGTAGGCACGGCCGAGGCGCGTGATCGAGTCGAGCAGCACGACCACGTCGTGGCCGAGCTCCACCAGACGCTTCGCACGCTCGATGGCGAGTTCCGCGACGGTGGTGTGATCCTCGGCGGGACGGTCGAAGGTGGAGGCGATGACTTCGCCCTTCACCGTGCGCTGCATGTCGGTGACCTCTTCTGGACGCTCGTCGACCAGGACGACCATGAGGTGAACCTCGGGGTTGTTCTTGGCGATGGCGTTGGCGATGGCCTGCAGCACGAGGGTCTTGCCGGCCTTCGGCGGCGAGACGATCAGGCCGCGCTGGCCCTTGCCGATCGGCGACACGAGGTCGATGATGCGGGTGGTGAGCTTCTGCGGCTCGGTCTCGAGGCGCAGGCGCTCCGAGGGGTAGAGCGGGGTCAGCTTGCCGAACTCGACACGGTCACCGGCCTGGTCGACGGGAAGCCCGTTGATCGAGTCGATCTTGACGATCGCGTTGTACTTCTGGCGACCGTTGTTGTCGTTGTCGCGCGGCTGGCGGATGGCGCAGACCACGGCGTCGCCCTTGCGCAGGTTGTACTTCTTGACCTGTCCGAGGGAGACGTAGACGTCGTTGTTGCCCGGGAGGTAACCGGAGGTGCGCACGAATGCGTAGTTGTCGAGCACGTCGAGGATGCCGGCGACGGGGATGAGCACGTCATCCTCGGTCAGCTCGGGCTCGAAGTCGTCGTTCTGGCCCTGGCCGCGACGCTTGCGGTCGCGGAAACGCCCGCGGCCACCACGCTCGTCGTCATCCTGCAGCTGCTGTTGCTGCTGACGCGGGCCATTGCCGCCGTTCTGGTTGCGCTCGTTCTGGTTGCGCTCGTTCTGGCCACCCTGGTTGCGGTCAGCCTGGTTGCGCTCGTTGCGCTCGTTCTGATTGCGCCCGGCGCGGCCGTTGCGCTGCTGGTCGCCGTTCTGACGGTCGCCCTGCTCGCTGTTCTGCTGCGCCTGGTCGCCGTTGTTCTGGTTGTTCTGGTTGTTCTGGTTGTTCTGGCGGTCCGAGTTGTCGCGATTGCGGTTGCGGTTGCGGCCACGCGAGTTACGCGACTGCTGGCCGCCATCCTCGGTGCCGTCGCCACGCTCGTCGGCGAGGGCGGCGCGCTCGGCCTCCTGACCGGGCAGCAGGTCGCCGGGCATGCCACCGTCGGCCTGCGACAGGCGCTCGGCCTGCTGACCGGGAACGCGGTCGATGGGGGTGTCGTTCTCGGGGGTCGGCACGGTGCCGCCCGGAAGGTCGCTGCTGGCGACGGTGGCGGTGGTGCCGCCCGCCGGAGCGTCGCCGCTGCGCGCACGACGGCTGCGGCTCGGGCGCTTGGTGGCCGCGGCGTCGGCGAGAGCGACACGCTCGGCCTCCTGGCCGGGGATGAGGTCGCCCGGCATTCCGCCGTCGGCGAGAGCCGCACGCTCGGCCTCCTGGCCGGGAATGAGGTCGATGCCGCTCTGCCCGTTGTTCGCGTGGGCGACGGCCGACTTCGGCGCGGGAGCTGCGGTGTCGGCGGAGGCGGATGCCGTGCTGGCGTCGACCACGGAGGTGGTCGCGCGCCGCGGTGCGCGCTTCTTGGCGCCCGGCGCGACGATGCGCGCCTGGGTCGCCGCGGCGGCGGCCTCGATGTCCGCGGCGGTGCGGGCGGCCTCGGCGGCGGTGTCGGCAGCCGAACCTGCACTGGTGTCGGCAGTGGTGTCGGCGCTGCCGGCATCGGTGCTGCTGTCGATTACGGCACCGGTGGCACCGTCGTTGCTGTTCTGGATCTCGGAGATAGCGTCCACGAGTTCTCCTTTACGAAGTTTGGAAGCGCCGCTCACGCCCAACTGTGCGGCCAGAGCCTGAAGCTCGGGCATGCGGAGTTTGGAGAGAGACGCGGTGGAGTCCTGGCCTGAGGCGCGGACAGTGAGGTCAGTCACTAGGAGTGTGTTCCTTTCCCCTCGCAGGTGCCTCGCCTGATGGCAAGAGGGACGTATGCGGGAGAGCTTGTCGTTCGTGGCCATCCTGCGTGAATTGCGCGGGGCCACTCGGTGGGTGCAGAGGCTTCGTGCAATGTGAGGAAAGCGTTGAGCGAGTGCTGGTGATGGGCTGCCCTCGAGAAGCGCAGCCCCTGTAACGTGCGGCCCGGGCTCTCGACTATGTCGAGCTTTCTACCGGGTGCAGTGTCACTGTAGCACCTTTGAAGTCGACGGCCAGCAGCAGCGACTCCCACGGCGTGCCCCGATGGTCGGCGACGACCTCGGCGGCGAGCAGGCGCTGGGCAGGGTCGCTGCAGAGCACCAGGATCGACGGACCCGCCCCCGAGACGACGGCGGGGAGGCTCTGTGCGCGCAGTTCGCTGATCAGCGATTCGGTCTCGGGCATCGCCGCGGCGCGATAGCTCTGGTGCAGCCGGTCTTCGGTGGCGGCGAGCAGCAGCTCCGGGCTCTGGATGAGCGCGGCGATGAGCAGGGCCGACCGCGAGACGTTGAAGATCGCGTCCTCGTGCGGAACGGATGCCGGCCGCAGACTGCGCGCCAGTTCCGTCGACATCGTGAAACCCGGCACCGCGATGAGGGGCGAAACACCGCGGTGGACGATCAGCTTCTTGTGCTGCGGGCCGGCATCCGTCGTCCAGGCGATGGTGAGACCGCCGAACAGGGCGGGGGCGACGTTGTCGGGGTGCCCCTCGAGCGCGGTCGCCAGGGCGAGCAGCGCGTTCGAGTCGATGTCGACGATGCCGTCGAGCAGGCCCTTTGCGGCCATGATTCCGGAGACGATCGCCGCGCCAGACGACCCGAGGCCGCGGCCGTGCGGAATCGCATTGCGCGCGATGAGGTCGAGCCCGGGCAGCGGCTGCGCATAGGCGGCGAAGGTGTGCGCGATCGCGCGCACGACGAGGTTGGTCTCGTCGGTGGGCACCTCCCCCGCGCCGACACCGATCACCTCGACGGTGGCACCGGGGGCCGCGCGGGCGGTGACCGTCAGTTCGTCGTAGACGGCGAGGGCGAGGCCGAGCGTGTCGAAGCCGGGCCCGAGGTTCGCGGTCGTCGCCGGCACGCGCACGGTCACGGTGCGGCCGACGGGAACCTCCACGCCCGGATCGGGCAGGGTCATCCGGCGACCTTGGCGAGACCGAGCACGCCGGCCACCTCTGCGGTGTCGTTGGCGACGATCGTGGGGGCGACATCCGTGCCGTCCGTGCCACGCAGCGCCCACTGCGGGTCCTTCAGGCCGTGCCCGGTGACGGTGAGCACCACCGTCGCGCCGCGCGGGATCTGGCCCGCCTCCGCGCGCTCGAGCAGACCCGCGACGCTGATCGCGGAGGCCGGCTCGACGAAGATCCCGACCTCGGCCGACAGGATTCGATGGGCCTCGAGGATCTTCTCGTCGCTGATCGCACCGAAATAGCCGTCGCTGTCGGCCTGCGCCGCGAGAGCGAGCTCCCAGGATGCCGGGTTGCCGATGCGGCTCGCGCTCGCGATGGTCTCGGGGTTCTTGACGACCGCGCCGAGCACCATGGGCGCGCTTCCCGCGGCCTGGAAGCCGAACATGCGGGGCAGCTTCGTCGTGATGCCACGGTCGAGTTCTTCGCGGTAGCCGCGGTGGTATGCCGTGTAGTTGCCGGCGTTGCCGACGGGGACGATGT
>JBEVGK010000177.1:0-4273 GCA_040511795.1 Lacisediminihabitans sp.
GCGTTGCTGAACCATCGATCCTCATCCTGGATGAACCGCTCGCCGGTCTATCCGCGGGCGAGGTGGAGCAGGTGTCCGAGATCCTGCGGGGGCTCAAGCGCGCCGGAGTGACCGTCATCGTGGTCGAGCATCAGACGCGGTTCATCTTCGAGATGTGCGATGAGGTCACCGTGCTCGCCGCGGGCGAACTGGTCACCACCGGGACCGCCGCCGAGGTGCGGGCGAACGAACGAGTGCGAGAGGTCTACCTAGGACAATGAGCGACACAACGAAAGCACTCGACATCTCCGGTCTCAGCGCCGGATACGGACGCTTCGATGTCATCCACGACATCAGCATGCACGTGGAGCGCGGTGAGGCGGTCGCGCTGCTGGGCCCGAACGGCGCCGGCAAGACGACGGTGCTGCGGGCGATCATGGGCATGATCAAACAGCGGCGCGGGCAGATCAGTGTGCTGGGCACCGACATCTCGAAGATGCCGGTGTACCTCGTCGCGCGCGGGCACGCGGCTCTCGTCCCCGAGGGACGGCGACTCTTTCTGGACCAGACGGTGGAGGACAATCTGCGGCTGGGCGGACTGCACCTGCGACGCGATCATGCGCGCACCGAGGAGTTGCTCGCGTCGGTATTCGAACTCTTTCCGGTGGTGGAGCGTTACCGCGCGCGGCCGGCAACAGCACTCAGTGGGGGCGAGCAGCAGATGGTCGCCATCGGGCGGATGATGATGAGCGATCCCGACCTGATGTTGCTGGACGAGCCCTCGCTCGGTCTGGCCCCGCTGGCGATCGAGGACATGGCGCAGGCGCTGATCACCCTGCGCGAACGCGGGCGCAGCATCCTTCTGGTCGAACAGCGGGTCGACCTCGCGCTGCAGGTCTGCGATCGGATCTACGTGCTGAGCGGTGGCCGCATCGTGGAAAGCGGGTCGGCCGATCGCGTGGGGTCGGAGGATCGCGCGCTGATCGACGCCTACCTCGGCTAGCGCGCATCCATTCCGCTTATCGGTGGTGCGCGGCAGACTGTGGGCATGTGTGGACGCTTTGCCATGGACAAGAAGGTCGACGATCTGATCGTCGAATTCGTCGCGGCCGGCGGGGAGGCCGCCGACTGGGAGCCGAACTGGAACGTGCGGCCGACCGACCCGATCCCGGTCGTCATCGAGAGCACGGCGAAAGAGAGCACAGCGGAACAGCAGGAGCTGGTTCGCCGCATCGCGCTTGCCCGCTGGTCGCTCACGCCCGGCTGGTCGAAGACGCTCAAGATGACGGTGCCGACCTTCAACGCCCGCAGCGAGGGGATCACCGAGAAGGCCTCGTTCAAGGGTGCGGTCAAGTCGAAGCGGGCACTGATACCGGCATCCGGATACTACGAGTGGCAGACGGACCCGGTCACCAAGAAGAAGACTCCCTTCTATCTGCGCGGGGCCGATGACGAGATACTGGCCTTCGCCGGCCTGTACTCCTGGTGGCGCGACCACTCGAAGGCGGATGACGACCCCGACCGGTGGGTCCTCACCGCCACGATTCTCACCGCCGACGCCGTGCATACCCTCGACCACATCCACGACCGCAACCCGGTGCCGCTGCCGCCGGAGTGGTGGGCCGACTGGCTCGACCCGCGCATCGAGGGAGATCAGGCCTTCGTTGACGCGGCGGTCGCCGCCGCGGTCGGCGTGGCCGAGACACTCGATGTGGTGCAGGTCGTCGCCGTCACCGACGACGCACCGATTCCTGTGGGCCGAGGCTGAACATCGGCATAACTCCCTTGCCCTGCGGCCCCTGCAGGCATACGTTCCTGATCAACCGTTAGGAGATCGCCCGTGCGTCCAAAACTGATCGTCATCGTCCTCATCGCTTTCGCGGCCTACCTGCTCGGAGCGCGAGCAGGCCACGACCGCTACGAGGCAATCAAGCACGCCGCCACCAAGTACTGGAACGACCCCGAGGTGAAGAAGGCCCGCAAGAAGGCGAAGAAGCTGCGCGACAAGGCTCGCAAGGCCGCGTCGAAGCAGGCGCACAAGCTGTACGGCTAGCCACCCGCAGGGTTCAGAGCTGCGATGCCGTCGGTGAGAAGGTGTCGCAGCTCTCCGCTCCCGACCGGTAGCCGGTCTCGAACCAGCGCTGACGCTGATCGCTGGATCCGTGCGTCCACGAGTCGGGGTCGACCGCTCCCCCGCCGAGCTTCTGCAGCCGGTCGTCCCCGATCGCCGCGGCAGCGTTCAGCGCGTCGGCAACCTGCGCGCTGGTCACCGGTTCGAGGAACGGCACCCCGTTCTCATCCACCGTCTCGGTCGCCGCTCCCACCCACGCACCGGCGAAACAGTCCGCCTGCAGTTCGGTGCGCACCGACTCCGAACCGGCACCCTGCTGGTCGCCCGATCGGTCTGCGAAGCGACCCGCCAGATCCTGGATGCCGTGCCCCCACTCGTGCGCGACGACATACAGCTGGGCGAGCGCACCCGCCGACGCCCCGTAGGAGTCGTGAAGGTCGGCGAAGAACGCGGTGTCGAGGTAGATGACCTTGTCGCTCGGGCAGTAGAACGGCCCGGTGGCGCTGGAGGCGGTGCCGCAGGGCGTATCCGCCGAACCGCTAAACAGCACAAAGTCGGGCCGGCTGTAGTCGACGCCGAGGGCCGGCGCCTCCGTCGCCCAATAGACGTCGAGGGATGCCGCGGCGCCCTTCATCCGACAGCCGACGTCCGCATTCGCCTGAGCTCCTGTCGTGCACTGGGACAGGTCCTGCCCACCGACCGCGGGTTCGCCGGAGCCGGTGCCGGCATCCGTTCCCACGTTCACACCGAGCAGGTTGGCGATCACGATGATCGCGATCGTCACCAGCACGCCGCCACCGCCGCCCACCACGAGGCCCGTGCGCCGCCGACTCCCGCCGGAACGGGCGCCGCCCGTGCTGATGTCGGCGTTGTCGTTGAACGTCATGGCGAGCAGAGTACTCGTGCGGCTATCGACGAGAGGGCGACTTCTCCTTCACGGGTGCCGTGCCGCTCTCGCGCTGCGCACGGAAGTACTCGCGCGCCTCGTCCTGACGAATCCGCTCCGCCCCCGAGGCGATCGGTGCGCGCACCAGTTCGGGAGTGAACCCGAAGGCCTCGACCAGCGGCAGCGCCTGATCACGCAACCGGGGCAGCAGCCGATCGTCGATGTAGTCGGTGACCGCAGCGGCGCGGGCGGCCGAGAGCCGCCCGTTGATGAGGTACCAGGCGAGGTTCTTCTCGATCAGCGTGAGTCCGAAAAGGTCGCGCAGCCAGGTGAGCACCTCGCGGGTGGCCGGGTGCTCGATGCCGGCGAGCGCATCGGTGAACGCCTCCCACTGCAGCAGCTCGCCGTGCGCCGTCGCCGCCTCGATCAGCTCGTTCTGGTTGCTGTTGAAGAGCGCAGCCGCCTCGGCGGGCGCGAGCTTCGATGCCGGGCGCAGTCGGCCGGCGATCGAGGCGACCATGGTCTGCACGCGGTCGGTGAGCAACTGGCGCTGGGATGCTTCCTCCCGCACCGATCCGACGGATCGGGCGATCGAACCGTGGTCGCTCACGTTCTGGGCCAGACGGCGCAGGCCCGAGCGGTTGACGGCGGCCTCGCCAACCTGTCCCGCGACGAATCCGGCGAGCGCGCCGGCATCCGCTTTGGCGAACTTGCGGGAGTAGTCGGTGAGCAGGCGCTTGGCCACCAGCTGCAGCAGCACGGTGTTGTCGCCCTCGAAGGTGACGTAGACGTCGAGGTCGGCGCGCAGCTGGGTGAGCCGGTTCTCGGCGAGGAAGCCGGCACCGCCGCAGGCCTCGCGGGCCTCCTGCAGGATGTCCAGCGCGTTCCAGGTGCTGAGCGGCTTGAGGGCGGCGGCGAGGGTCTCGAGATCTTCGCGGTCGGCATCGGTCGCGTGCGCTCCGGAGAAGACGCCGTCGAAGGCGGTGAGCAGCTTCTCGTGCGCGAAAGACATGGCGTAGGTGGTCGCCAGGCGTGGCAGGAGGCGGCGCTGGTGCCGCTGGTAGTCGAGGATGACCTCCTCGTCGGTGGGGCTGCCCGCGACGAACTGGCGGCGCTGGCTGGCGTAGGTGATCGCGATATCGAGCGCGAGCTTGCTGGCGACGGTCGCGGCGCCGTCCAGGGAGACCCGGCCCTGCACCAGGGTGCCGAGCATGGTGAAGAACCGCCGGCCCGGGCTCGCGATCGGCGAGGAGTACGTGCCGTCCGGCGCCACGGAGCCGTACCGGTCGAGGAGCTCGGTGCGCGGCACCCGCACGTCGTCGAACCACAGCCGGCCG
>JBEVGK010000178.1:0-5927 GCA_040511795.1 Lacisediminihabitans sp.
CGGTTCCTGAGCCTGTCGAAGGACGGTTCCTGAGCCTGTCGAAGGACGGTTCCTGAGCCTGTCGAAGGACGGTTCCTGAGCCTGTCGAAGGACGAGGACTATCGGGCGCTGCGCTCGAGGGCGATGCTGCGCCGGATGGCCTGCCGGGCGCGGCGGCGGTCACCACTGGCGTCATAGGCCAGCCCGAGTCGAAACCAGGCCTGCCATGAACCGGGGTCGGCCTCGACCTCGGCCTTGTAGCGCGGAAACTCCGCATCCGCCGCCTCTCGCACCGGACGACCGCTTGCGCGAGTCGGCAGGTCGTCGAGCGGAAGCTCACCGGCCTCGGCGAGAATCGTGGTGAGCCGCTGGCTGCGCAGGCCGAACAGCAGCTCCACGATCAGCGCCCACAGCCCGATCACCGGGAGCACGAGCAGTGCGATGCCGAGCACCTTCGCCACCACCTCGTCCACCGAGATGAGCCGAACCGCCAGCTGCGTCACAAGCACCAGGTAGAGCACCAGCAGCGCCGTCATGACGAGAGCGCCGAGCCTGCCGCGCATCAGGAAGGATCCGATGAGCCCGCGTCGAGCTCGATGAGCTTATCGAGCCCCACCACGACACCCTCGGTCTGCGGCAGCGCCTGCAGCGCGAGGCGGATTCCGGCGACGTACGAGGTGGGCGACAGCGTCTCATGACTGACGGTGAGGATCTCGCCGGTGCCGCCGAAGATCACGTCCTGTTTGGCGACGACACCCTCCATCCGCAGGCTGTGGATCGGAACGCTGGACACCTGCTGTCCGCGCGCCCTCTGGTCGGCGTGCGGCGCGATCACCGGACCGAGACTCGCACGGGCGGCACCGATCAGCTCCGCCGTACGCACCGCGGTTCCGGACGGCGAGTCCACCTTGGAGGCGTGGTGCGCCTCGATGATCTCGATCGAGTCGAAGAAACGCGCGGCCGTCGCCGCGAAGGAGGTCGCCAGTACCGATCCGAGAGAGAAGTTCGGGATGACGATGACGCCGAGCCCGGGCTGCGCCGCGACCCTGCGGGTGAGGGCGGTGATGCGCTGGTTGGACCAGCCGCTGGTGCCGACCAGTACGGGCTTGCCCCGGTCGACGGCGAAGTCGACCACGGACTGACTGACGGCCGGCACGGTCACATCGACCACGACATCCGCTGCCAGCATCCCCTCGAGCGGGTCGGCCGAGCCGATGCGTGCCACCACCTCGAAGCCGTCGAGGCCGTCGACGACCTCGGAGACCAGGCGCCCCATCCTGCCGCGTGCACCGATGATCGCCACAGTCGTTGTCATGCGTCAAAACTACCAAGGCGAACCGTCACCCAGCCGCGCCAGCCTAGGCTTGAGCGCATGGTTACCTGGCGTGAATCCGCTGTCGACGACCCCGCGGCCCACCGCCTCCTCACCGAATACTTCGCCTCGCGCGCCGAGACATTCCCGGGTGGTGGCTACATCACCGTGTTCCCCTCCCCCGCCGACTTCGTGCCGCCGCGGGGCGAGTTCGTCGTGGCGCACGACGAGCAGACGGGCACGGATGTCGGCTGCGGCGGATTGCGCCGGTCACCATCCGGGGCCGACGGCCTCATTCGGTTCGAGATCAAGCACCTGTGGCTGCAGCCACAGACCCGCGGGCGCGGTCTCGGCCGCGAGCTGCTCGCCGAGCTGGAGCGCCGTGCGCGCGACCTCGGCGCGCAGGAACTCGTGCTCGATACCAATGCCAGCCAGGCCGCGGCGGCGGGGCTGTACCGATCGGCAGGCTACGTCGAGATCCCGCCGTACAACGACAACCCCAACGCCACCCACTGGTACCGCAAGAGCGTCTAGAACGGCTGCGCCTCTGTCCTACCTAGAACGGCTGCGCCTCTGTGCTACCTAGAAAGGCTGCGCCTCTGGCAACCCGGTGCGCAGCTCCGGGGGCAGATGCCCGAGATCGTTGTAGGTGATCAGCACCGGCGACTTCACCGACCGCACGCGAATGATGGTGAGGCCGCAGTTCGCCTGGTTGAGTCCCATCCAGCGCCACGCCGGAGCCCCGAACACCTCGCGCACGAACCAGGCGATCACGAAATTGTGCGTGATGAGCAGGTCGTGGCGGTCCTCCCGTGACGGCGTCAGCCACTCGGCCACGGCATCCGCCATCTGGGCCTCGCCCGCCTCGATCTGCTCGCGCGTGATCGAGCCGAAGAAGGGCTCGAAGGCGTGCGGCATGTCGTCGGTCGGGCCGGAGGGGATGCAGTCGAACAGCAGCGCTGACGGCTTCGAGTCGAGGCTCGGCATGCTCGCCGTCATGATCTTGGCCGTATCTTCCGCGCGCTGCAGCGGGGAATGCCAGGCGCCGGTGAAGGGAACTCCGCTCAGCCGGTCGGCGATCGCCTTCGCCTGGCGCTGACCGCGCCCGGAGAGGGGCCCATCGGGCAGGCCGTATTCGGCATCCTGCTGTTCGCCGTGACGGACGAGGTAGAGGTAGTGGGACATCATTGTTCCTGTCGAGCGGTGCTTCCGGGGAAGCTCGGTGGTGCGGGGCGGACTAGACCAGTCCGCTGAAGGCGTCCTCGTCAATGGTGCCCACGGCCGCGATCGAGATCGGGCGCGACACGAGTTCCGAGGCAAGTTCACGGACATCATCGGCTGTGACGAGGTTCAGTCGCCGCAACGACTCATCGAGGTCGGCGAACTCCCCGAGAGTGATCTCGGCGCGGCCGAGGCGCGACATGCGGGTGTCGGAGTCTTCCAGGGCCAGAGCGGATGCCCCGCTCAGCTGTCCGACCGCTCGGCGCATCTCTTCCGCTGTCACTCCCCCGTCGGCGAACCGGCGGAACTCGCCGAGCAGCAGTTCGCTCACCTGGGCCGCCTTGGCCGGCGAGCATCCCGCATAGAGCCCGAACAGGCCGTTGTCGGAATAGCTCGGCGAGAAGGAGTAGACGGAGTAGGCCAGCCCCCGCTTCTCGCGGATCTCCTGGAACAGTCGGGACGACATCCCGCCGCCGAGTATCGAGTTGAGCACGGCCATCGTGGAACGACGGTCATCGCCGGCCGGGATGCCCGGAACGCCGATCAGGATGTTCGCCTGCTCGATCGGGCGCTGCACCACGACGAGCGGGCTGCCCCGTTCGATCAGCTCACCGGATGCGACGCGACGCTCGACGGGGGCCGCCTCCAGGCTGAGGTCCCAGCCCGCGGCGACCAGCGCACGCTCGACGCCGGCGACGAGCTCGTCGTGGTCGACGGCGCCGGCCACGGTGATCACGAGGTCCTGCGCACGATAGTTCTCGCGGTAGTGGGCCCAGACCCGATCCCGGGTGGCCGCCTCGATGGTCTCGGGACTGCCCCCGATCGGGCGGCCGAGGGGATTATCGCCCAGTACGGCCTCGAAGAACCGCTCGCTGACGACATCCGATGGATCGTCGTCGGCCATGGCCAGCTCTTCGAGGATGACGCCGCGCTCGGTCTCGAACTCCTCCGGGTCGATGACGGAGGAGGTGATCATGTCCGACAGCACCTCGACCGCCATCGGCAGATCGCGGTCCTGCACCTTGGCGTAGTAGCAGGTGTACTCCTTGGCCGTCACGGCGTTGTGCTCGCCGCCGACGGCATCGAAGCTCACCGCGATGTCGAGCGCGCTGCGGGTCGTCGTGCCCTTGAACAGGAGGTGCTCGAGGAAATGGGTGCTGCCGTAGGTGTCGGGACGCTCGTCGCGTGATCCGACGGCGACCCAGTAGCCGATGGTGGAGCTGCGCGCTCCCGGCACCTGCTCGCTGAGGATGCGCACCCCGCTCGGCAGCACGGTGCGACGCACGCGTGAGTCGCCGGATGCGGTAAAGGACAGGTCGGCAAGGCCGAGGGGAAGCGGGACTGCACCGTTCATCGGTTCGAGCCTACGTCACCCGGGATCGACCGCCGACCGATCGAGTCCCCCGAATTGGGGACAAAAGATGAGAAGAAATTGTGGACAGACCGACCTGTCTGTCCTCAACCTGTGCTAGCTTCGATATATCGGAAGCCGGACGCACCTAGTCGTCAGGTAGCCGGGAGAGTCACCCGAAGACCCTCCCGGCTCCGCACCCGAAGCGGGTCCGATGCGCAAACCGTGAACCTCTGGTTCGCGGGGTAGAACTCCGGACCTTCCCCCCGAGGTCCGGATAGCTGCCGACCGGCTTGACGACACCTAGCCGACTAGCCCGAGGGAGCCACGCTGTGCCAGTTGTAGATTCTGATCCGACGACACAGCGTGCCCCCGGCTATCCGCCTCGCCGCGTGGTCCCCCCGGCAGCAGCCAAGCTGCGCATCCTCGCCACGGCCGACCGGCTGTTCTACGACGAGGGCATCCGCAGCGTGGGCATCGACCGCCTGATCAGCGAGTCCGAGGTGACCAAGGCCACCTTCTACAAGCACTACGGCTCCAAGGACCGCCTCATCCTCGAGTACGTCAAGTCGCGCCACCGCGCCGACGTGGCCGCGACCGAACAGCTCATCGACCAGGCGGAGACGCCGAGGGATGCCGTGCAGGCACTCATCGCGGCCCTGGTCGCCGACATCCAACGCCCCGATTTCCGCGGCTGTGCGTTCATCAACGCCGCCGCCGAATTCGGGGATGAGAATCACCCCGTGCGGGAGACCGTCAACGAGCACCGGGACTGGTACACCGACACGCTGGCCGGCCTGTTCTCCCGGCTCGGACATCCGCTGCCCGGTGACGCTGCGGATGACTTCATCCTCGCCCGGGACGGCGCGATGGCCGGCGGCTATGCGGGCGACGCGATCGCCGCGTCGATGGCGCTGCAGCGTGCGGGTGCACGCATCCTCGACATCTGACGCTCGACGTCTAGCGGACGGACTGCAACTCGGCGCTCAGCGCGACGCCGCTAGGCAGAGGCGCGGTCCAGCGCAGCCAGCTGATGCCGACTGAGTTGGATGGTCGCGGCCGCCATCAGTTCGAGCACCTGGGCCGCGTGACTCGCACTGGCCACCGGGGCGACGACATTGCGCTTCGTGAGCAACCAGGCCAGCGATACCGCGGCAACGTTCGCCGACGCGATTCCCTGAGAGTGCTGCTCTGCCACGATCGCATCGAGGCAGGCGAGCACGCGGAGTCCGCGACGACCCAGGTAGCGACCGGCGTCCGCCCCGCGGGGGTTGCGCGCGACGTCCGCGCGACTGCGGTACTTGCCGGTGAGGAATCCGCTGGCAAGGGCGAACCGGGGCATCACCCCGAGCTGCTGCTGTGCGGCAACGCGGGCGATGTCGGCCTCGAAGATGCGGCGGTGGAGGAGGTTGTAGTGCTGCTGCACGGCGACCATCGGGGTGACCCCGAGTTGGGCGGCGATGACGCGCGCCTCGATGAGGCGGTCGCCGACGTGATCGGAGGCGCCGAAATAGCGCACCTTGCCCATGCGCACCAGGTCGTCGACGGCGAAGAGGGTCTCCTCGAAGGGGACGCTCGCGTCGTCGACGTGCAGGTAGAGCAGGTCGATGTGATCGGTGCGCAGCCGGCGGAGTGAGTCGTTGACCGCCTGGGACACCGCATTGGCGGTGACGCCGGGGCTGTCCGGGCCCTTGCCCACCTTGGTGGCGACGACGATGTGGTCGCGGTTGCCACGGGAGCGCATCCAGTTGCCGATCATGATCTCGCTGCGCCCGCCGGCGTAGGAATCGGCGGTATCGACGAAATTGCCGCCGTGGTCTGCGTAGGTGTCGAGGATGTCCTCGGTGGTCTGGGTGTCGGCCGTCCAGCCGAAGACATTGCCGCCCAGTGCGAGCGGAAAAACGCGGAGATCGGACTGGCCGAGGCGGCGGCGAAGGGCGAGTGGTGCGGTCGTCATGGTCTCCGTTGGCGAATTCACCGGCGGCGCGACGTTCGGCATCGGCAGAACCTGTGTCATGCGCACCCCCCGGTGTATCGACGATCCGTCTGGTCGTCGCCGTCCCG
>JBEVGK010000179.1:0-9208 GCA_040511795.1 Lacisediminihabitans sp.
ACTGGCGGCATACGCCGGTGCCGCGCTCGACATCGCGGAGGCGAACCCGCGCTGCGGCATCGGCTGGAACACCCTCGCCGGCATCGGCGAGATCGAGTCGCACCACGGCACCATCTTCGGCGGGGCGATCACCGCGAACGGCGACGCGGTTCCCGCCATCTACGGGGTGAATCTGGACGGGGTCGGCACCGCCCACGTGCCGGACTCCGACGACGGTGAGATCGACGGCGACCCCGGGGGTGATCGCGCGGTCGGCCCGATGCAGCTCATCCCCGAGGCCTGGCGCAACTGGCACGGCGATGCGAACAGCGACGGAGTGCAGAATCCGCAGAACATCGACGACGCCGTACTCGCCGCAGCGTCGTACCTCTGTCGTGCGGGCGGCGACCTCGGCACGGAGAGCGGATGGCGCACCGCCGTGCTCGCCTACAACGCCTCGGATCGGTACCTCGCCGACGTGGCCCGCAACGCGGTCGGCTACGCCCGGGATGCCGACTGAACCGAGCGTTCAAACCTGGCTCGCGAAACCTGTATCCTTGAACAGCACGTTCGTGGGGTCACCCCGTCGAGCATGCGAAAGATGGCAAGTTACCCAAGCGGCCAAAGGGATCTGACTGTAAATCAGACTGCTACGCATTCGGGGGTTCGAATCCCTCACTTGCCACCATCACCAGGGCTCGGTCACGCACCGGGCCCTCGTGCGTTAACCGCCCCACTCCACCAAGGGAGGACAGGATGACGTCACACCCCGGTACCGATTCGAACAGCACCGAGGCTTCAAACAACACCGACGAGCTGCTGGCCATCGCCCTCGCGATCGCACTCGAGGCCGGGGAGCTGGCCGCTGCACGTCGTGCCGAGGGTGTCGAGGTGGCTGCGAGCAAATCATCCGTCGAGGACATCGTGACGGCGGCCGACCGCGAGACCGAGGCGCTCATTCGCGCACGGCTGCGCGAACAGCGGCCCGACGACGGGTTCTTCGGTGAGGAGAGCGGCGCCGAGGTCGGCACGAGCGGGCTGACCTGGGTGGTCGACCCCATCGACGGAACGGTCAACTTTCTGTACGGCTTTCCGAACTACGCGATCAGCATCGCCGTGGTTGCCGGCGAACCCGACCCGGCCACCTGGACGGCGCTCGCCGGCGTTGTGCTCAACCCCGCCAGCGGTGAGGTCTACACGGCGACGGCCGGTGGGGGCGCCTACCTCGGCGAGCAGAAGCTGAGCGTCGCCGCCCACGTCGAGCTGTCGCAGGCTCTCGTCGGCACCGGCTTCTCATACCGTGCCGCGGTGCGTCTGGAGCAGGCCGCTGTGATCGCCGGGCTCATCGGCGAGGTGCGCGATATCCGCCGGATGGGATCCGCAGCTCTCGACCTGTGCGCCGTGGCGGCCGGCCGCCTCAACGCCTACTTCGAGCGTGAGCTGAACCCGTGGGATCAGGCCGCCGGTGCCCTGATCGCCACCGAGGCGGGAGCCCGGGTGAGCGGTCTGCGCGGTGCCCCGCCCACCTCCGCTTTCGTGCTGGCCGGCGAGCCGACCGTGGCGGCAGAACTCGAGGAAGCACTGCTGCGCCTCGGCGCCTGAGGCTGGGAATGGGGTGCACGGCGGTGTCCCCGGTTTGCCCGACTGGGTCAATTGACCTACGCTTTATGAGTTCGTTATAAAGACTCACGCTGATCCACCCCAACGTTCCACCGTCGGGCGGTTTGGATTCATTGCTCGCCGTCCACGAAGGAACCCTGTGATTTTTGCTCCATCGCTCGCCTGCGCTCTGCGCCAGACGACCCCGGATGGAGTGAGCTAGGGATGGCCTTCGACTGGAGCCTGGATTCTGGGAACGACGCCGATAGCGCGATCGAGCCGAACCTCAACGACCTCACTGGCGGCGAGGCGTCGATCGTGGTCGAGCCCGCCGGCCTGACCCCGGTCACCGGCCCCGCGCCGCTCCCCACCCGTCGTTCGCTGCGCCAGGCCGCCCAGGCCGCGCCGAAGACGGTGCGCGCGTCGCGTCCCGTCCCCGTCGCGCGGGAAGAGGTCAGCATCGAGACGGTTCCCGACACCGTGTCGACGGCGACCGACATCCTCGCCGTGCTCACCGCCACCCCGACCGAGCCCGTTGCTCGCGTGCACGAGCAGACTGCCCCGGTTTCCGAGCCCGCTGCCCGAGTGGCAGAGCCGGTCGCGCCGCCTATTGTCCCTGCGCCGTCGGGTGGGCAGCCGAGAACTCGGCGTGAGGCCCGCATGGCCGCGATGAGCGCTCCGACCGTTCCCACGCCGTCCTCGGCTCCGCGTGCCGCCGCCGCGCCGCCGACGGCCGCACCGACGTCGTCGCGCCGGTCCGCAGCATCCGTTCGTCCGGCCGTCGACACTCGTGCAGTCGCGCCGAAGCGCCCGGCGAACCGCACCTCGCAGCGCACCCGCCCCAGCCTGCGGCGCATCGTGCCCAAGGTGGTCAGCGTCAGTGCCGCCTTCGGCGCCCTCGCCCTGCTGGTGGCGACGTCGCTGCCCGCCAACGCCTTCATGACCTCCGCAGCGGATGTCGACCCGACCTCGGTCTCGTCGGCCGCGGCGGTGCAGAAGATGGCCGCCGTCGACGCCAAGACCGTCGCGGCCGAGGCGCCCACCCGCGACAGCTACACGGTGCAGACCTCGCGCGACCGCTTCCGCACCAGCAATTCGACCGACTGGTCGTACACCAACGATCCGAACGGCACCATCCAGTGGCCGTTCCCGGTGCAGGTGCCGATCGCGACCGGCTTCGGACCACGCCATGTCGCCGGCTGCGGGTTCTGCTCCACGTACCACCTCGGCGTCGACTTCGACCCGGGCATGGGTGCCCCGGTCGGCGCGATCGCCGACGGCGTGGTCACCGAGGTTGTTCTCGATCCGCACTCCGCGCTCGGAAACCACGTCACCATCGAGCACAACATCAACGGCCAGAAGATCGAGAGCGTCTACGGGCACATGATCACCGGGTCGGTGCGGGTCGTCGTCGGGCAGGCCGTGACGGTCACCCAGATCGTCGGCCAGACCGGCAGCACCGGCAACTCGACGGGCGCCCACCTGCACCTGGAAGTTCACGTCGACGGCGTTCCGGTCGACCCCTTCGCCTGGCTCAAGGCCAACGCGAACTGAACCTCGCGCCTGGACATTTCCATGCGAAAGTAGCAATTCCTCGGGATCCTCGCTAGCCTTTATGAATCTGTTACCTGGCCCCCGCCGGTAGCCGCGCAGATCGCCGAAGAATAAAGGCCGCCTCCCTTAGGGCTGGCCGATCGCCTGAGGAGCACCCGTCATGTCCGTTTACGCCTGTGACGCTGCGTGCACCTCGCGGCATTTCCCGTCCGTCGGATTTCGGTAGACGGTGGGGCGCGTAGACACCGGTTTCGACTCGGCCACGGGCTCGGGCGAGCAGCAGCATCTCACCCGGCGTGAGGCGCGACTCCAGCGCACCGCGACATCCGCTCGTCCCCGCAACACCGCGTCCCGCCGCCGTCCTTCCGTGCGCGGTCTGTTCGCGAAGCTCGTCCCGGTGGCTGCGATGCTGTTCGTCGGTGGCCTGATGGTCTCGACCTCCATCCCCGCGAGTGCGGTCTTCACCGCAGACAATTCCGCCCTGCAGGTCGAGCAGCGCGCGGTCGCCGCTCCCACGCAGGAGATGCAGGTGGCCGACTCGGTCGTCGCCGCCGCACCGGCCCGCGATTCGTATACGGTCGAGCTGCCGAAGCCCAAGATCATCCCCGTGCTGGCCTCCCGCTCGGCCACCGGTATCGCCGGCGGCTCATACACGAACAACCCGAACGGCACCATTCAGTGGCCGTTCCCGGTGACGGTGCCCATCGCGAGCGGATTCGGCGGCCGTCAGGTCTCCGGCTGCGGGTACTGCACCACCTTCCACGAGGGCCTCGATTTCACCCCGGGCGTCGGCGTCGAGATCCAGGCCATCGCCGACGGCGTCGTGGCGAAGGTGGAGTCCGGCGGAAGCTACGGCAACAGCGTCTGGATCGACCACGTCATCAACGGCCAGCACATCGTGAGCGGGTACGCCCACATGCTCTCCGGCTCGGTGCGGGTCGCCCCCGGGCAGGCGGTCACCGTCGGCACCATCGTCGGGCAGGTCGGAAGCACCGGTGCATCCACCGGTGCTCACCTCCACCTCGAGATCCACCTCGACGGAACCCCGATCGACCCGTACGCCTGGCTCAAGGCCAACGCGAACTAGCTTCCTCTGGCGCGTACCCCACACCGGGTGCGAGGGCGCGCGGAAACCGCCGGCGCACACGACGGAGCGGCGGATGCCCGGGGCGCCCGCCGCTCAGAAGCTCGCTGTTAGGCGCGCAGCCAGACGGTCACATCGGACGGCAGCTCGGCGCCGTCGAAGGCCTCGGAGGCCAGCAGCACCTCGCCCGCCGGAAGCGCGACCGGGGTCGTGCCCGCGTTGGCGATCACGGTGACGCCGTTGCTGCGGAAGGCGACCACGTCGCCGGAGAAGTCGTGCAGCCACTCGAGCGTGCCGAAACCCAGGTCGTGGTCGCGACGGAGGCGCAGGGCGAGCTTGTACATCTCGAGGGTCGAGCCGGGGACATCCGCCTGCTGGTCGCGGGCGTACTCCGCCCAGTCGGCCGGCTGCGGCAGCCAGCTGTTCGCGCCGGTGCTGAACCCGTACGAGGGGGAGTTCGCCTCCCAGGGGATCGGAACGCGGCATCCGTCACGTCCGTAGCGCTCGCCCGCGGTGCGGAACCAGGTCGGATCCTGGCGGGAATCGTCCGGCAGTTCGATGACCTCGGGAAGGCCGAGCTCCTCGCCCTGATACACGTAGGCACTGCCGGGGAGGGCGAGCATGAGGGCGGTCGCGGCGCGGGCCCGGCGAAGCCCGAAGGCGCGATCGGGGATGCCCGCAGAGCGCGGTCCGAGGCCGTGGCCCTGCGGGTTCTCGGCCGTGAGCGACAGCCGTGTCGCGTGCCGCACGACGTCGTGATTGGAGAGCACCCAGGTGCTCGGCGCACCGACGCTGGCGAAGGCGTCGATCGACGTGTCGATGACCTGACGGATCGCCGAGGCATCCCAGGGTGTCTCCAGGTAGGAGAAGTTGAAGGCCTGCTGCATCTCGTCCGGGCGCACCCAGCGGGCGAGCTTGCGCAGCGGCTCCACCCAGGCCTCTGCGCAGAGCACGCGGTCGCCCGGGTACTCCTCGAGCACCTCGTGCCAGTCGCGATAGATCTCGTGCACGCTGTCCTGCGCCCAGTACGGCGCGGTGACGGGATCGTTCTCGTCGACGATGAGGTCGAGCGGAACTCCTGCCCCACCCATGCTTCCGCCGTCGGCGGGCGGCGTGTAGTCGGGCAACCCGGGGGCCTTCATGAGGCCGTGGGCGACATCCACCCGGAAGCCGTCGACGCCACGGTCGAGCCAGAACCGCAGAATGTCGCGGAACTGCTCGCGCACCCACGGGTCGGTCCAGTCGAGGTCCGGCTGTGAGCTGTCGAACAGGTGCAGGTACCACTGGCCGGGGGTGCCGTCGGGCTCGATCACCCGGGTCCAGGCGGGGCCGCCGAACACGGACTCCCAGTTGTTCGGCGGCAGGTCACCGCCGGGTCCCGTGCCATCGCGGAACATGTAGTGCCCGCGCTCGACGCTGTCCACCGGCGACGCCAGCGCGGCCTGGAACCAGCGGTGCTGGTCGGAGGTGTGGTTGGGCACCAGGTCGACGATCACGCGCAGACCGAGCTCGTGCGCGCGCTTTTCGAACACGTCGAAGTCGGCGAGGGTGCCGAACAGCGGGTCGACGTCGCAGTAGTCGGAGACGTCGTAGCCGGCGTCCTTCTGCGGGCTGGAGTAGAACGGGGACAGCCACACGGCATCCACCCCCAGGTCTTTCAGGTGTGGCAGCCGCTTCGTGATCCCGGGGAGGTCGCCGATGCCGTCATCGTTCAGTGCGTCGGAGAAAGAGCGGGGATAGATCTGGTAGATGACGGCGGACCGCCACCACTCGCTGCCTGTAGCCATTAGAAAACCCTATGGCATGACCCGCGCGAGAATGACAGCGGTTGCACGGGTGCGCCGGGGCTACGCTCGTCTTCAATGGACACGGATGTCCGCGAATCCCGACGACTAGGAGACACGCGGATGTCCCTCGCCCCGCACCACGACGGTTCCCCTCTCTACGTGTCCGAGGCCGCCCCAGCGCTGGGTGATCGCGTCCGCGTGCGCGTGCGGATCCCGTCGGACTTCGGACCGGTGGCCACCGTGCACACCCGCTCCAATCCCGATCACGAGCCGCGCTTCCAGGTCGCCACGAAGGTCGCCACCGTCGCCGGCTGGGACTGGTGGGAGGCGGAGATCGAGATCGAGAATCCGGTGCACCGCTACCGCTTCCTGATCACGCTCGAGGACGGCAAGCCGCTCTGGCTGAACGCGACCGGCCTGCACTCGATCGAGACCGTCGACGTCGAAGACTTCCGCCTGGTCACCTGGGCCGCACCGCCGGAGTGGGCGACCTCCACCGTGATGTACCAGATCTTCCCCGACCGCTTCGCACGCTCTGCCGCCGCCGACGGTCGTGAGCTGCCGGAGTGGGCGGCGCCGGCGAAGTGGACCGACGACGTCATCTACGTGGGTGCCGACACCCCGCGGCAGTTCTACGGCGGCGATCTGCTCGGCATCGAGGAGCACCTCGACCACCTGGTGTCGCTCGGCGTCACCATGATCTACCTGACGCCGGTCTTCCCGGCCCAGTCGAACCACCGCTACGACGCGCTCTCCTTCGACGAGGTGGACCCGCTGCTCGGCGGCAACGACGCCCTGGTCAGCCTGGTCGAGGCGGCGCACGAGCGCGGCCTGCGCGTGATCGGAGACCTGACCTCCAACCACAGCGGGGACGCGCACGAGTGGTTCCGGGCATCCCACCTGAGCCCGGGCGCCGCGGAGAGCGAGTTCTACTACTGGCTGGATGCCGAGCAGGCGCACTACGTTTCCTGGCTCGGGGTGCCGAGCCTGCCCAAGTTCAACTGGAACTCGTACGAGCTGCGCCGGCGGTTCATCCACGGGCACGACTCGGTGGTGTCGCGCTGGCTGCGGCCGCCGTACTCTCTCGACGGCTGGCGGGTCGACGTCTCGAACATGACCGGGCGGTACCAGGAGCAGGACCTCAACCAGCAGGTGCGCCGGATCATCCGCGACACGATGGTCGACGCCAACCCCGACACGATCCTGCTCGGGGAGTCGACCAACGACGCGGCGCCGGACTTCGACGGCGACTCCTGGCACGGCGCGATGACCTACGCCAACTTCACCCGGCCGCTCTGGGCCTGGCTCTCCGAACCGGGCAGCCCCGCGCCCGGCGGCATCGGCATGGCACTCGGCCGGGTTCCGACCTACACCGGCCAGGAGTTCTACCAGGCGCACGAACGCTTCACCGCCGCCTTCCCCTGGCGGGTGCGGCTGCACAACATGAACGCACTCGACACGCACGACACCCCGCGCTTCCGCACCCACGCGCTGCCCGGCACCGTCCCGGTGGCCTTCGGTCTCGCGGTGACGCTGCCCGGAATCCCCGTGGTCTTCGCCGGCGACGAGTTCGGACTCACCGGTGTCGACGGTGAACACTCGCGCACCCCGATCCCGTGGGGGGAGACGGATGCTGCGGCAGAGACCATCACGGAGTACACCGAGCTCATCCACCTGCGCACCGGGCATCCGGCACTGAACGGTGGGGGCATCCGCTGGCTGCACGTCGGAGAGGACGTGCTCGTCTTCGTGCGCGAGGCCGCGGAGGAGTCGGTGCTCGTGGTGGCGGCCCGCGCCGCCGTCGAGGTGACCCTGGCGACGGATGCCGTGGCCGGCAGCCCCGCGAGTCTCTATGGGCACGTGGCGGCCTCGACATCCGCTGGCCGTCTGCACCTGTCGACCACGGGCCCGGCGTTCGGGGCATTCGCGCTGCCCGGAGTCGCGCTGCCCGACTTCGCCGACCCGGGCACGATCCTCGCGCTCGACCAGCCCGCGTGAGGTGCCCGCCCCACGTGAGGAGGGCGTGTGACGGCGAGCGTCAGAAGGACCCCTCGGCGGATGCTATTCTCTAACGGTGCCAAAACGGCTGCGGGGAAACCTGTGTGCTGATTTTGCCCCCTTAGCTCATTGGTAGAGCACTTCCTTGGTAAGGAAGAGGTAGTGGGTCCGATTCCCACAGGGGGCTCTCGTATCCCGGTTCGCCGGATGCGTCCCGGCGGGGTAGCTCAGGTGGTTAGAGCACACGGCTCATAATCGTGGTGTCGCGGGTTCGAGTCCCGCCCTCGCTACACATCACGAGCGCTCGGCCCAGCGGCCGGGCGCTTTTTCGTTCACGAAGCGACGACCGCCGTCATCCGGATCGACACGAGCACTCCAGGGATGACGGCGCCGAGTTTCGCGACGTAGCGGGTCGGCGGGTCCGTCGAGAAGACGGCGCCGTACGCCTCGTTCATGCCCGCGAAGTCGTTCGGGTCCGCCAGCAGGACGCCCACCTCGACGACGTCCGCGAGCGTCGCCCCGCCAGCGACGAGGATGTGCTCGCAGTTCCTCACCGCCTGGTGCGTCTGCTCCTGGATGGTCGGCCCCGCAAGACCACCCGTGCTGACGTCGACTCCGACGGTGCCGGAAACGTAGATGTGACCGGCCGCCCTGATGCCCTGGCTGAACCTGGGCGAACTCGGGGCAAGGGGACTGACGATGATCTCGCGCATGCCATGAGACTGGCCCGAAGGAGATCGGCTGTCTAGGTGCAGTCACCCGCGTACCTCTCGCCTCGTGTCGATACAGGTCGTCACTGTCGATACAGGTCGTCACTGGGGAATGGGTCACTGAGGAATGGAATGAGCGGGTCGGCGCTTTGAGCTAGCTATGACCTCGTCACCAGACCGTCGCGGCTGGCTGGGTGTGCTCTCCGTAGCACTCGGCTCGTTCGTGCTCGTCCTCTCCGAATTCCTTCCCATCGGGCTGCTGCCCGCAATCTCATCGAGCCTTCACGTGAGTATCGGCACAGCCGGTCTCATGGTGGTGGCCACCGGTCTGGCCGGTGCTGTTGCGGCGCCGGTGGTGACGGTACTGACTTCCCGCGTCGATCGCAGGGTGGTGCTCATCGCTTTGTCGATTCTGCTGGTCGTGGCGGACGGGCTTGCGGCACTCAGCCCGTCCTTCGTCGTCCTGCTGATCGCCCGCCTGCTGCTCGGCGTCGGCA
>JBEVGK010000180.1:0-7417 GCA_040511795.1 Lacisediminihabitans sp.
TTCAGCTTCTTCACGATCGAGTCGAACGTGCTCACCGTGGTGGTGACCCTGCTCGGCGCGTGGTTCATCGTCCGCGGCGATCGTGACGACCGTGGCTGGTACCTGGGGCTGCGCGCCGCGACCGTCACCTACATGGCGACGACAGGGATCGTCTACAACCTGTTGTTGCGCGGCATCGAACTGCCCCAGGGCACCACGCTCGGCTGGTCGAACGAGATCCTGCATGTGGTCGCCCCCGCGTACATGGTTCTCGATTGGCTGTTCGCCCCCGGGCGGCGCCCGATGGCCTGGAAGAGCGTCTGGCCCATCCTGATCTTTCCGCTCGCCTGGGGCATCTACACGCTCATCCGCGGACCGCTCACTTTCGATGCGGTGACCGGCAGGTCGTACTGGTATCCGTATCCCTTCCTCAACCCGAATACCTCTCCGCAGGGCTACGTGTCGGTGGCGTTCTACATCGTGCTGATCGCCGCCGTCATCGGGCTCGTCGGAATCGGCGTCGTCTGGCTGTCGAAGAAGCGCCTGCCGGCGGTTTCGCGCGTCTAGAGCGGCGCACTGACCCGGTAGACCTACAGGCGCTGTCGCGCGGTTCGAGGCAGCACAACGAGCAGCGCGATCAGCAGGACGAGCACGCCGCTGCCGGCGATGATTCCCGAGCCGAGGTTCACCAGGAACCCGAGAAGGAACAGCACGACGCCGGCCGTCAGCAACGACACGAGCACCAGCACGATCTGCAACAGCACATCGGCGATTCCCACCATCTGCTCTTTGGCATGTCGACGGAACAGCCCGCGGTGCAGCGCGACGGGGGCGAGACCGAACGCAGTGGTGGTGGCCGCGAGGATCACCAGTACGAAGTAGATCACGCGCTCGTAGCTCTGGATCTCCTCGAAGCGCTGCTGAAATGGCAGCGTGAGCAGGAAGCCGCTCATTATCTGTGTGCCGGTCTGCGTGACGCGCAACTCCTGCAGGATCTCGTCCCAGTTGCGGTCGTACCGCTGTGCGGCGGTCTCGGGCCGGCCATCGTGAGGGTCGATGTCGCGGTCGGCGGGGTGGATGGGGTCGGTCACGGCGTCGAGCCGAGCTGGTCGACCACCGCGGCGACGCGGCGGGCGCGCGTCTCGGGATTCTTCGTGCCGTCCACGCTCGTGACGTGCGCTTTCTGGCGCGACGGCGAGAGCGCATCGAAGGCGGCGCGAGCGCCGTCAACCTGTGCAAGTGCTGTGGTGAGGTCATCCGGGATCTCCACCGTGCGGGGCGCGAGATCGAGCTCCAGAGTCACTGCGACCGGGTCGCCGGCGTTCAGTCCGAGGGCGGCTCGATGCGCCGCACTCAGGGGAATGAGGTACCCGCCCCCGCGGGAACCGACGGTGCTCGAGTAGCGGTAATCGCCGATGCTGACCGTAACGGCGGGCTTTTTCGAGCTGCCGAGCGCAGCGAGCACCTCGTCGGGGACCGGCAGCCCGGTGGCCTTCATGCCCGGCGCCAGAAGCACCGTCGTCGTGAATGTGACACCCATGGGGTCACTGTAGCGAGGGGGCCCGGCTTACGGGTTGTAAAAAATTCTGTTCCGTTTGTGTTACACACCTGTCGCTTTTGCGCGGAAGTGCACTAGCGTGGCACGTGCAGTTGCAGTACCTCGCACATCTTGAATGCTTGGAACTCCTCGAATTTTCGTTCGGCGGGTGCCTTGACTTTTTCGGGAGCGGACGATGAACACCGCGACGAGTGGTTCCGAAAGTCGGATCCACGCGAAGACTCCTGAAGGAGAAAAATAATGGCACTAGGAACCGTGAAGTGGTTTAACGCTGAAAAGGGCTTTGGATTCATCGCCCCCGACGACGGCAGCCCCGACGTGTTCGCGCACTACAGCGCGATCAACTCGAGTGGCTACAAGTCCCTCGACGAGAACCAGAAGGTCGAATTCGACCTGGCGCAGGGCCCCAAGGGTCCCCAGGCGGAGAACATCCGTCCCCTCTAAATCCTTTCGGATTAGAGAGCGCTTCAGTTCTATCTGAAGGAAGCCGGTCATCGCGCAAGCGGTGGCCGGCTTCTTGCGTTAAGCCACGACCGCCGCGGAGGGTGGCCCAATCCGTGGCCGTCTCGGGCACGATGCGGCACCGCGAGTTCGATCTGTGCCACAGTTGAGCCTCTTCGAGAATCGGGGCATCATGCGGGTCGCACACAAGACGGGTACTGCAATCGTGGTCTCCGGCGCTCTCATCGCTTTGTCCACGATCGCGGCGATGGCCGCCATGGCTCTCACGCTGCGCTGACCGGATGTCGCGGCGCGACACCACGACACCACGACCACGACGCCCGAGCCGGGCATAATCGCGCGTCGAGTGCGGTTGCAGGTGGGGAACCAAGGCAGGATGGAACCCATGACCGACACCACCACCGTCAGCACCCCCGAATCGCAGTTCGAGACCTTCCACGCACGGCGTGAGCTTTCGGTCGTGCAACCCCAGGGCAGCCTCGCCCTGGTCAACACGCAGTGGATCGATTCCGCGCAGACCATCTGGGGCGTCCCCGGCACCTGGGCACCGCTCCCGAAAGGCGAGTCCGGTCTTCTGCTGACGGCCACTGCAGCGGACGGCATCACGGTCGACGGCGATCTGGTGGACGGTTCGGTCGTCGTTCGTGGCAAGGATGCCGAAACGCCGAGCGAGATCGTCTTCGGCCCCACGGTCACCGGCTTCGTCATCGCCAGCGAGGAGGGCACATACGCGCTGCGGGTGTGGGATGCCGACTCCGAGGGCATCCAGGAGTTCGGCAGCATCTCGGCCTTCCCCTACAACCCCGATTGGGTGATCACCGGCACCTTCACCGAGATCGAGGGGGGAACGACGGTCGGCTTCGAGCACCTCAAAGACGACGGCAAGACGCGGGAACTCGCCGTTCCGGGCGAGATTACCTTCACGAAGGACGGGGTCGACTACAACCTCGCCGCGTTCAAGTCCGGCCGTGCGCTCCAGCTGGTCTTCTCCGACTCCACCAGCGGCGACAGCACCTACAGCGTGGGTCGTTTCCTGTTCGTCGCCCCCCGCGCCGACGGCACGATCGAACTCGACTTCAACCGCGCGGTCCTGCCGCCGTGCGCATTCAGCTACGCCGTCAACTGCCCGATGCCGCCGAAGCAGAACCGCTTCGCCGTGCCGATCGAGGCCGGCGAGAAGCAGGTGCTGACGAAGGACGGCGCGCTCCTGCACGAGTAGGGCGACATCCCCTCACGATTGCCGGGTGACGGCGGTAGGATCACAGCACTCGTTCATCGGTGATCGGAGGCTGTCGTGGCACGTGTGCAGGCCGCTGCCCCGCTGAATCTCCGCCGGGCGCACGACGCTGTCATCGGCGAGGGGTCGAGAGTCTCCGGCATCCGCCCACTGGTCGCCGCCTCCTGGAAGCGATCTCTCGACCTCCATCTCGATCCCGACCGGGTGAATCCGGGATTCGAGTTCGATGACGACGATCTGCGCGAGTACCGCGATGCGCATCCCATGTCGCTGGTGCTGCCCACGATCCACAGTCTGCTCATCCGCCACAGCTTCGACGCCGGGCTCATCGTGGCGATCGGCGACGCCGCGGGGCGGCTGCTCTGGATCGACGGTGACCGCACCCTGCGCCGCAAGGCGGAGGGGATGCTATTCGTCGAGGGGGCGGACTGGTCGGAGGCGGCGGTGGGAACCAGCGCACCCGGCACGGCCCTCGCGCTCGACCACGGCATCCAGATCCAGGGGGCTGAGCACTTCACCCGCATCGTCCACCCATGGAGCTGCACCGCGGTGCCGGTGCACGATCCGTCGTCGGGCGCGGTGCTCGGCGTCATCGACATCACCGGGGGAGCGGATGCCGCGGCTCCCGCCACGCTGCCCCTCGTGGAGGCCGCGGTCGCCGCCGCCGAATCCGAGTTGCGCATCCGGCGCCTGGACGGGCACGCCCGCCGCCCGCCGATCCGCCGCCGCGCGGCCCCGGTAGCCGAACCGCTGCTCTCCGTTCTCGGAACCGACGTGGGCCGGCTGGTGTCCGGCACCGGCAGCGCAGAGCTCAGCACGCGGCACACGGAGATCCTGTCGCTGCTCGCCTGGCATTCCGAGGGCCTCTCGGTCGACAGACTGGCCGCCCTGCTGTACGACCACGAGGTCTCGGTCGTGACGCTCCGCGCCGAGATGGTGCGGCTACGCAAGGTGCTGGAGCGGGTCGACCCGACCCTGGTGCCGCTGTCACGCCCCTATCGGTTGTCGCGCCGACTCGAGCTCGACGCTCACCGGGTGCTCGCCTTCCTCGACCGCGGTGCACATCGCGTCGCGCTCGGCGCCTACACCGGTGCCGTCCTTCCGACCTCGACCGCGCCCGGCATCGTCGCCCTGCGGGAGGAGGTGAGCTCGCGGCTGCGCGAGGCGCTGCTCACCGATGCATCTGTGGACACCCTGCTCGCCTATGCCCGCACCGACGAGTCCGCCTACGACGCCGAGCTGTGGCGGGAGTGTCTGCGACTGCTGCCGCCCAAGTCGCCGAAGCGGGCACCCGTCGTCGCGCGCCTGGAGCGCATCGAGGCCGAGCTGGGCTGACGCTCTCGCGGTGCGGGAGTTCGCAACATCCTGCAACCTGGTTGCACCGGTCGAGGCATAGCGTTGACACCGTGGGCTCACCAGGCCCGCAAAGACAATGACGTCGAACAGGAGTTGTTATGACCGTGTACGCGGCCCCGGGTACCCCGGATGCGAAAGTCACCTTCAAGCCCCGCTACGAGCACTGGATCGGGGGTGAATGGGTGAAACCGGTCAAGGGACAGTACTTCGAGGACATCACCCCGGTGACCGGCAAGCCCTTCGCCGAGGTCGCCCGTGGCACGGCAGAAGACATCGATGCGGCACTCGATGCCGCACACAAGGCCGCCCCCGCCTGGGGCAAGACGAGCGCCACCGAGCGTGCCGCCGTGTTGAACAAGATCGCGGATGTCATCGACGCGAACCTGGAGCTGCTGGCCGTCGCCGAGACCTGGGACAACGGCAAGCCGATCCGGGAACCACTGAACGCGGACCTGCCGCTCGCCGCCGACCACTTCCGTTATTTCGCCGCCGCGATCCGCGCGCAGGACGGAGACTTCGCCGAGCTGGATGGCGATACCGTCGCGTACCAGTACCACGAGCCGCTCGGTGTGGTGGGGCAGATCATCCCGTGGAACTTCCCGATCCTCATGGCCGTGTGGAAGCTCGCTCCGGCCCTGGCCGCCGGCAACGCCGTGGTGCTGAAGCCGGCGGAGCAGACGCCGGTGTCGATCCTCGTGCTGATCGAGCTGATCGGCGACATCCTGCCGCCCGGTGTGCTCAACATCGTGAACGGCTTCGGCGTCGAGGCGGGAAAGCCGCTGGCGTCGAGCCCGCGCATCCGCAAGATCGCGTTCACCGGTGAGACCAGCACCGGACGCCTGATCTCGCAGTACGCCAGCGCCAACCTCATTCCCGTCACTCTGGAGCTCGGCGGAAAGTCGCCGAACATCTTCTTCGAAGACGTCGCCGACCGCGATGACGCGTTCTACGACAAGGCGCAGGAGGGCTTCGTGCTCTTCGAGTTCAACCAGGGCGAGGTGTGCACCTGCCCGAGCCGCGCACTCATCCAGAAGTCGATCTACGACACGTTCCTCGGAGACGGCGTCACTCGCGCGGCGAAGGCGATCCAGGGCAACCCGCTCGACACCGACACGCAGGTGGGTGCACAGGCCTCGAACGACCAGCTGGAGAAGATCCTCAGCTACCTCGACATCGGTCGTCAGGAGGGTGCGAAGGTGTTGCTCGGCGGCGAGCGTGCCGACCTCGGCGGTGACCTCAGCGAGGGCTACTACGTGCAGCCGACCATCTTCGAGGGCAACAACAAGATGCGCATCTTCCAGGAGGAGATCTTCGGCCCGGTCGTCGCGGTCACCAGCTTCACCGACTATGACGACGCGATCTCCATCGCCAACGACACCCTGTACGGACTGGGGGCGGGCGTCTGGTCGCGCAACGGCAACGTCGCCTATCGGGCGGGCCGCGACATCCAGGCCGGCCGAGTGTGGGTGAACAACTACCACGCCTACCCGGCCGGGGCAGCCTTCGGCGGCTACAAGAGCTCGGGCATCGGTCGCGAGAACAACAAGCTCGCGCTCGACCACTACCAGCAGACGAAGAACCTGCTGGTGTCGTACTCGGAGAACAAGCTCGGATTCTTCTAAACCGCGGTCGCAGTGCGTGGATCGAGCCGGGTTCGGGGTGGCTCGATCCGCGCACTACGGGCGCATACTGGGGCTAAGCAGTACCGACGGAAGCTGAGGACGAGGATGTCTGCACCCACAACCACTGAGACCGGCACGGTGATCGCCACGGTGACCGTGCCCGGCGAGACCAAACCGCGCGTCGAGTTCCTCCCCGTCGCGGTCGATCTGTTGCGAAAGCTATGGGAGCAGTATGGCCCGCTGATGTTCCACCAGTCCGGCGGCTGCTGCGACGGTTCCAGCCCGATGTGTTACCCCGCGGGAGACTTCATCACCTCGGACCAGGATGTGCTGCTGGGCCGGCTGGACATCGCTCCCGACGGCGCGGCGCCTCAGGTGATCGACTTCTGGATGTCGTCCGAGCAGTTCGCCTACTGGAGCCACACCTTCCTCACGGTCGACGTGGTGAAGGGCCGCGGCAGCGGATTCTCAGTGGAGGCACCGGAGGGCGTGCGCTTCATGATCCGCTCTCGGCTGATGGAGACCGCAGAGCCCTTCGTGTGATGCTGCGCGGCGCTCAGCGACCCGCTACCTGTTGACCTGTTGACCTGTTGACCTGTTGACGTGTTGACCGCGCAGTTCGACCTGGCCGCTTCCGAAATGCAGGCAATTCTCCGATAGGTGCGGAGCGTCTACGCCGACACGCCGACCACGACCACGAAGTGCCTGCATTTCGGAAATGAGGGACCGGGGACCGGCGCGGGCATGTCGGCGGAGCAGGGCAGACTTGAGCCGTGTACGTCGCCCTGTTCGAGTCCCCGCACGGGGCGGTGCTGCAGCCGCTCGACGAGAGCGGTGACCCGACGGGGGAGCGGCGGGATGTCGGGGCGAGCGCGCTGGCGGGTGCCGTCGCCGAGCTGGAGGCCGGGCATCCCCGATGGGTATGGGACGACACCACCCGCTGGTACCCGCGGTTGCTCGCGGAGGGCGTGCGGGTCGAGCGCTGCGTCGATCTCCGGCTGAGTCACGCCATTCTGCGGAGCTCCGCGCTGACAGCGACCTCCGAGCTAGCGATCGGCGCCGTCTCTAGCTGGGATCGCCCCGCGCCGGAGACCGTCGACGTGGCCGAGGAGACCGCACTGTTCGACCTCGACGAACCTCTCGTCGAACCCTCCGACGAAGACACGCTCGCCGAGTTCGCACTGCAGCGGGCCGCGATCGCCG
>JBEVGK010000181.1:0-9145 GCA_040511795.1 Lacisediminihabitans sp.
GCCTGCTCGTTGGCCGCGTTGAACACGGCCGGATACGTGCCGGCCGCGCGCCCAGCCCTCGGCATCGAGCACAGACTCGAGGGTGAGCTCCCCGGAGAACGGCACGTGCAGGTCGACCACTCGCTCCACGACCTCGAGGATCTGCAGGTACGTGATCGCGCCGGCGTGGAAGGCCGCGACCGCCTGCTCGTTCGCCGCGTTGAAGACGGCCGGGTACGTGCCACCGGCCCGGCCCACCCGTTTGGCGAGCTCGACCGCGGGGAAGGCCACCACATCCAGCGGCTCGAAGGTCCACTGGCTGGCGGTGGTCCAGTCGAGCGGCACGCCGACGCCCGGCACCCGGTGCGGCCAGTCCAGTCCGAGCGAGATCGGCAGGCGCATGTCGGGCGGCGAGCACTGGGCGATGGTCGAGCCGTCGACGAACTCGACCATGGAGTGCACGATCGACTGCGGGTGCACCGTCACGTCGATGTCGTCGTAGGGCACATCGAACAGCAGGTGCGCCTCGATCACCTCGAGCCCCTTGTTCACCAGGGTCGACGAGTTGGTGGTGACGACGAGACCCATGTCCCAGGTGGGATGCGCGAGCGCCTCCGCCGGGGTGACGGATGCCAGCGACTCGCGGGTTCTCCCCCGGAACGGGCCGCCCGATGCCGTGAGCACGAGCCGCCGCACCTCGGAATGACTGCCGGAGCGCAGCGCCTGCGCGATGGCCGAGTGCTCGGAATCGACCGGCACGATCTGGCCGGGCGCTGCGGCCCGTTTCACCAGATCGCCGCCGACGATGAGGCTCTCCTTGTTGGCGAGGGCCAGCGTGGTACCTGTCTCGAGCGCGGCCAACGTGGGGCCGAGACCGACGGAGCCGGTGATGCCGTTGAGCACGACATCCGCCCCCACGGAGCGCACCAGCTGCTCCGCCTCGACCTCGCCGAGGGCGGTGTGCTCGACGCCGAAATCGTGGGCCTGCTGCCGGAGAACCTCACGGTTCGTGCCGGCGGCGAGACCCACGATCTCGAAGGAGTCACGGTTGGCCGCGATCACGTCGAGCGCCTGCACCCCGATCGATCCGGTGGAGCCGAGGATGATGACGCGTCGCATGGTGACGAGGCTAGCGGCCTAATTGGTGCCGAGGATGTCCACCACGAAGACCAGGGTGCTGGTCGGGGTGATGTCGGTCTGGCCCTGCGGCACGTTCGCACCGTAGCCGTCGGCCGGCGGGATGACCGCGATGACCTGCGAGCCGACCTTCTGCCCGACGAGCGCCTTGGAGAAGCCCGGGATCACGCCGCTGGTCGAGAAGGTGGCCGGTTCGCCGCGGGTCCAGCTGGAGTCGAAGACCTTGCCGGTCTCCCAGACCACGCCGGTGTAGTGGACCGTGACGCTGGCGCCCGCCTTGACGGTGGCACCGGTGCCCTTCTTGAGGTCGGCGATCTCGAGCTTGGTGGGTGCCGTGGTCTTCGGCACGGTGATCGTCGGCTCTCCGTTGGCGGCGAGCTTCACGGTCGGGTAACCCTTCGGGGCGCTCTGCGGCGCGCCGTTGGCCTTCTTCAGCGACGTCGTCACGGTGCGGATGTCCATCACGAAGACCAGAGCGTCTTTCGCGCCGACGCCGAGTTCGCTCTGCCCGGTGCTGCCGAAGGCATCCTTCGGAGGAATCACCGAGACGATGCGGCTGCCGGCGGTTGCGCAGTGCATGGTCTTGTACAGGCCGGGGATCTCGCTCTTCGTGTTCACCGTGAACGGTACGGCCTTGTCCTTCGCGAAACCGGTGGTGTCGATCTTCTTGCCGGTGGTTCCGTTGAAGGCGGTGTAGTTGACGGACACGCTGGTTCCGGATGCCGCGGTCTTGCCGTCGCCCTCGATGCTCACCGTGCGCTGGGTGTTCGTCGCGCTGAGCCCCTTGGCGAAGGTGACCTTCGGCTCTGCGCCGAATTTGCCGCTGACCTTGACCTTCTCCGAGCTGGCACCGGCCTTGGTCGGGGTGCAGCTCGCAGCCGAATCGTTGCTGGAGGCGCTGCACGCCGCGAGGGACAGGGAGAGTGCGCCGGCGATGGCGACCACGCTCAGAATTTTCGACGCGGAGAATTTCGACACAGAACTACTTCCTGAAGTGTTGGGGAGGATTCGGGACAGTCTCACCGACGGACCTTTGCGACACCTGATCGAAGCCTGAACGATCCGTGCCCCGGCAAGCCTACGCGGCCCCACAATGGAGCATGCGCAGCACAGCACTCCTGGCCATCGCCGCGGTGGCCACGCTCGTCGGCTGCACAGCGACGCCCGCACCACCACCACCGTCGCCGAGGATCACCCTGGACGTGTCCGTCTTCCAGCTCCGCTCGGACTACGCGCCGCGCCAGGCGCAGATCGAGATCCACAATCGGTCGGCGGCCGATATCACCGTCACCGGCGCGCGCTTGACGTCGGCGTGGTTCGACAGAGCCGTCTCCTCGGCGAGCGCACCGGCGAAGGTTCCCGCCGGGGTGACGACCGACTTCCCCGTCCTGCTCCCCGCGGCGCGCTGTTCCGCCGCCGAGGCGCAACCCGAGGTGACGGTGACCTACCGAACGACGAACGGCGAGCGCCGCGCGGTGACGGTGACCCCGCGCATCCCGTTCGACTCTCTGGGAATGGTGCACGCGAGCGACTGCGCGAAGGTCGCGTTCGAGACGGTGGCGACCATCACGCCGGCGAGCGCGCTGCGGTATGAGGAGGTGGACGGAAAACCGATCGCCCTGCTCGACCTGACCATCGCACCGACCGGGGCGGGAGGCACGGTCACCCTGCTGAGCACCGAGGACACCACGCTGCTCGCCCAGCGTAAGGGCGAACTGCGCGGCATCGGACTCAGCTTCTCCGCAGCGAGTGCCCCGACCGTGCTCACCCTCGACTACGTGCCGTCGCGGTGCGAGCAGCACGTCGTGGCCGAAGACAAGGTCGGCACGCTGGTGCCGATCCGCGCGGATGCCGGGGAGTTCAGCGATGCCCTGTTCACCGTCGCGGTCTCCCCCGCGGTCAAGGCCGAGTTTTACGACTGGTTCGCGCGCTACTGCCGTTGGTGAGTACTGCCGATGGTGACTACTGCGGATGGTGACTACTGCGGTTGGTGACTACTGCGGTTGGTGAGCGGCGTCGCGCACGACGATCGTGGGCTCGTGTCCGACCGGGAAGTTCACCGAGCTCGCGATGAAGCACTTGGTGCTCGCCTCGTGATGCAACGCGAGGGCGAGCTCCGGGTCTCCGGCGGTGATGGTCACGGTCGGGCGGAGGGTGACGGAACTGAAGTGCCCACCGCCGTCTGCGGTCGTCGTCAGGGTGCCGGTGGCGGCATCCGTGTACCCGACGACCACGACCCCGTTGCTGGCCGCGACGTGCAGATAGCTCAGCAGATGGCACTGGCTGAGCGCGGCGATCAGCATCTCCTCGGGGTTCCAGCGGTCGACGTCGCCGTGGAACACCCGGTCGCTCGAGCCCGAGATCTCGTGCTTGCCGTCCGCGCGCAGCACATGGTCGCGGCCATAGGCCTTGTACCCGCTGGTGCCGGTGCCGCGGTCGCCCGTCCACTCGAGAGAGACGGCATAGTCATGGTCGGTCTTCACGCATTCCAGGCTACCGGCCGTCAATAGGATTGAGGCCATGGCGACCATCACCACCACCTCCCCCGACGACACCCTCACCGAGCGCAGGATCGTGACCGCGATCCCCGGCCCGAAATCGCAGGAGCTGGATGTCCGCCGCCGCGCGGTCGTGCCGGTCGGGGTCGCCTCGTCCCTCCCCTTCTATCTCGCCCGCGCGCACGGCGCGATCGTCGAGGACGTCGACGGCAACCGCTTCATCGACCTCGGGTCGGGAATCGGGGTGACCACCATCGGACACACGGATGCCGATGTCGTGGCCGCCGCATCCGCTCAGCTGCACGAACTCACGCACGGCATGTTCACCATCACCGGCTACGAGGGCTATGTGCGTGTCGCCGAGCTGCTGGCCGAACACACGCCGGGTGACTTCGCCAAGAAGACCGTGCTGCTCAACTCGGGGGCGGAGGCGGTCGAGAATGCGGTGAAGATCGCCCGCAAGCACACCGGGCGCAGCGGCGTCGCTGTGCTCGAGCACGCGTACCACGGCCGCACCAACCTGACCATGGCGATGACCTTCAAGGCGATGCCGTACAAGGCCGGCTTCGGGCCCTTCGCCGGCTCGATCCACCACGCGCCCGGTTCCTACCCGTTCCGCGACGGACTGAGCGGGGCGGATGCCGCGGCCCGCACCATCGCCTACCTCGAGAAGTCCGTGGGGGCCGCCGACCTGGCCTGCCTCGTCGTGGAGCCGATCCAGGGCGAGGGCGGCTTCGTCGTACCGGCCGACGGCTACCTGCCCGCACTGCAGGAGTGGTGCACCGCCAACGGCATCGTGTTCATCGCCGACGAGATCCAGAGCGGCATGGCCCGCACCGGTCGCTACTTCGCCAGCGAACACTTCGGAGTGATTCCGGATGTCGTGCTCAGCGCCAAGGGCATCGCCGGCGGTCTGCCGCTCGCCGCGGTCACCGGCCGCGCCGAGATCATGGACTCCTCGCACCCGGGAGGCCTCGGCGGCACCTTCGCCGGTAACCCGGTCGCCGCCGCCGCCGCCATCGCCGTCTTCGACGCGATCGAGTCCCGTCACCTGCTCGCCGCGGGCGAGCGCATACAGGCGGTGCTGATGCCCGCGCTGGTCGAGCTGCAGGGTCGCTACCCGATCATCGGAGACGTGCGCGGCCTCGGTGCGATGCTCGCCATCGAGCTGGTCGAGCCGGGCACGCTCGCCCCGCTTGCGGCCGCCGTCTCCGCGGTCACCGCCGCGGCCGCACAGAACGGCGTGCTGCTGCTCAGCGCGGGAACCTACGGCAACGTCATCCGCTTCCTGCCCAGCCTCGCGATCACCGACGATCAGCTGCTCGACGCGGTCTCGGTGATCGACGCCGCGCTGGCCGCCCTGTGACGGGTCCGCTCCAGGCTTCGGGCGTCGTCGAACTGGCCGTCGTCTCCCGCTCCGGGCTCGACGAGTCCCGGCATCTCGGTGCGGCAGCCGTGGTCGCGCCCGACGGTTCCGTGCTCGCCGCGCATGGCGACATCGATGCCCTCGTCTACGGACGCTCCTCGCTCAAGTTCTTCCAGGCGATCACGGTGCTGCGCTCCGGCGTCTCGCTCGAGGGCGCGCAGCTCGTTCTGGCCAGCGCCAGCCACGCGGGCACCCCCGCGCACGTCGCCGTCGTGCGTGACCTGCTCGATCGCGCGGGACTCACCGAGCACGACCTGCAGTGTCCGATCGACTGGCCGACCGACAGCGCCGCCCGGCGGGCCGCCGCCGAGCCCTCGCGACTGTTCATGAACTGCTCGGGAAAACACGCCGCCTTCCTGCTGGCCTGCATCGACAATGGCTGGCCGACCGCGGACTATCTCGACCCCGCCCACCCGCTGCAGCAGCGCATCCGGGCCACCGTCGAGGAGTTCACCGGTGCCCGTGTCGGACACGTCGGTGTCGACGGATGCGGGGCGCCTGTCTTCGCCGTCACCCTGCGCGGTCTCGCCACGGCCGTCGGTCGCGTCTCCCGTGACCCCGACGGTGCGAGCCTCGCCGCGGCGATCCTCGCGGAACCGTGGGCACTCGACGGTGAGGGTCGGCAGAACACCGTCGTGATCGAGCAGCTCGGCCTGCTGGCGAAGGGCGGCGCGGAGGGCGTGATCGTGATGGCCTCACCCGACGGGACGGCGCTTGCGCTGAAGATGATCGACGGCAGCCCGCGCGCCACAACGCTGGTGGCGCTGCACCTGCTCGCCGCGGCCGGCGTCATCTCGCCGGCGGAGGCCGATCGGGTAGCCGACCTCACCACGGAGAGAGTGCTCGGCGGAGGTGCGCCGGTCGGCGACATCCGCCCCACGTTCCCGCGCTGACCGCTACAGACCACTTCCGAAATGCAGGCTGCTTTTCTGACACGCCGTAGTTCTGCCCCGAGGTGCAGCGTGTCGCGGAGGATTGCCTGCATTTCGGAGGTGGGGTGGGACGTTGCGAGGCGCGACCAGCACCACCCCAGCACCGCGGTCGCCGTGCGCTAGACCCCGGCGGTCTGCTTCATGAGGCGCTTGCGGCGCTTCTCGCCCGCCACCTGGGTCGTCACGACGATCACGATGGCGAGGATGAACACCGCCGAGGCGATCACGTTCGCCTGCGGCGGGATTCCGCGGGTCGCCGCCGTGTAGATGTAGGTCGGGAAGGTCTGCAGCGAGCCGGAATTGAAGTAGGTGATGATGAAGTCGTCGAAGCTGAGGCTGAACGACAGCAGCGCTGCGGCGAGGATGCCCGGCAGCAGCAGCGGGAACGTCACCCGAAGGAACACCTGGGCTGGCGAGCCGTAGAGATCGCGTCCCGCCTCCTCGAGCGAGGGATCGAGGCCGGCGACCCGCGCCTTCACCGTCACGATCACGAAGCTCAGGCAGAACATGCTGTGCGCGAGGATGACGGTGCCGATGCCCTTGGGGACCCCGGCGGTGAGGAACTGCGCGGCGAGCCCCGCACCGAGCACCACCTCGGGGGTGGCCATCGGCAGGAAGATCAGCAGGTTGGTCGCCGCGCGGAAGCGGAACCGGTAGCGCGCCAGCGCGATCGCGATCATCGTGCCGAGCACGGTGGCGATGAGGGTCGCGATCACGCCGATCAGGATGCTGTTGCCGAAGGCCTGGCAGACCCCGGGAGCATCGCAGACCCGCAGCCAGTTGTTCAGCGTGAAGCCGCGCCAGGAGACGTTGGTCTTCACCGCATCGTTGAACGAAAACACGATCGTGTACACGATCGGGATCAGCAGGAAAATGAGGGCGAGCGCGCTGTACAGCGGCAGGATCAGGCTGCCGACCCCGAACCGTCCGGCTCGCGGGCGCCGGCCGGGTTTGGCATCGAGGGTCAGATCGAGCGCGAGGGCTTCCTGTGTGGTCATACCAGGTCATCCGTTCCACTGCGCTTCACGTACACGGCGACGATCACGAGGATGATCGCCATCAGGATGATGGACAGCGCCGCGGCCGCCGGATAGTTCAGTTGCACCAGGAAGTTGCTCTGGATGACGTTGCCGATCATGGTCGAGCTCGAGCCGCCGAGGAACTGACTGGACGCGTTGACGTAGTCGCCGGCGGCCGGGATGAAGGTGAGCAGGGTTCCCGAGACGATGCCCGGCAGTGAGAGCGGCAGCGTCACCGTGCGGAAGGTGTGGAACGGCCGGGAGTAGAGGTCGCTCGCCGCCTCGAGGTAGCGGACGTCGAGCCGTTCGAGTGTCGTGTACAGCGGCAGACACATGAACGGGATGAAGTTGTAGGTGAGACCGAACACGACCGCGGCCGGAGTCCCGGTGAAGTGGTCTTGGCTGCCGAGCAGCGACAGCCCCTTCAGCGCCGACACCACCACGCCATCGTCGGAGAGGATGGATTTCCAGGCCAGGGTGCGCAGCAGGAAGCTGATGAAGAACGGGGCGATGACCAGCACGATCATCAGGCCCTGCAGGATCGGCCACCGTCGAACCTTCACCCCGATGAAGTAGGCGAGGGGGTAGCTGAACAGCAGCGCGAAGATGGTGGAGAGCAGGGCGTAGAAGAAGGAGCGGAGGATCTGCGTGCCGTACTCCGCGATCACCTCGCCGTACATCTGGATGTGGAAGGCCGTCGTGTACCGGCCGAACACCGCCGGGTCTGGAACCTGCAGTGAGGTGATGACCAACGAGACCAGCGGGACCAGGAAGAACAGGGCCAGGTAGAGCAGACCCGGCAGCAGCAGGAACAGGGCGACCTTGCTGCGACGCTTCGGGGCATCGACCGCGGACGTCGCGGCGGTGAACGCGGTGATCGCCATCGGTCAGTCCTCGAGTTCGACCGCGAGCGCCTCGCGCCGCTGCAGGGCGATCGCGACGGTGTCGGTGTCCGCGGCGAAGCGGGGAGCGTCGGACGGATCGTCGGCGAGCCCGAAGCCATGATCGACCGACCAGCTCAGCCAGACCTCGGCGCCGAAGTTCACGACGGGTCCGAAGACCATGTTCTGCGCGAAGACGATCACCGGCCCGAGGAAGGGAACCTCGACGATGTACTGCGTGCTCACGCCGCTGAACGACACGTCGATGACCCGACCGGGCCCGACCAGATTCTGGCCAGCGTCGAGAACGGGCTCGCCGGGATGCAGGATGACCTTTTCCGGTCGCACCCCGATGGTGACCGTTCCGCTGTGCCGCGCAGCGCGTGCCGTCGGCACCACGATGCGATTTCCTGCCACGTCGACGGCGATGCTCGTCGCCGTGGTCTCGACGACCTCGCCGGTGAACAGATTCGACTGTCCGAGGAAGCTCGCGACGAAGGCGGTGCGGGGCAGCTCGTAGAGCTCCTCCGGTGCACCCATCTGCTCGATCCTGCCCTTGTTCATCACGGCGACGGTGTCGGCCATGGTCATGGCCTCCTCCTGATCGTGCGTGACGTGGACGAAGGTGAGACCGACCTCGGTCTGGATGTTCTTGAGCTCCAGCTGCATCTGTCGGCGCAGCTTGAGGTCGAGGGCACCGAGCGGCTCATCGAGCAGCAGCAGCGCAGGACGGTTGACGACGGCACGGGCGAGGGCGACACGCTGCTGCTGACCACCGGAGAGCTGGGTGGGGCGGCGGGCGGCGAGATGGTCGAGCTCGACCAGGCGCAGTGCCTCGTGCGCCTTGCCGACGGGATCGGGGATGTGGCGGCGACGCAGGCCGAACGCGACATTCTCGAGCACCGACATCTGAGGGAACAGGGCGTAGCTCTGGAACACGGTGTTGACCGGTCGCTGATAGGGCTTCGTCGCCGTGACGTCTTTGCCGCCGATCAGGATCTGGCCAGAGGTGGGTTCCTCCAGCCCCGCGACGAGCCGGAGCGTCGTCGTCTTGCCGCAGCCGGAGGGCCCGAGCAGGGCGAAAAAGGATCCGGCGGGGATGGTGAGATCCAGGTCTTCGATCGCGGTGAATCCGGGGAACCGTTTGGTGATGCCGACGAGTTGGAGGTCGGCCCCGGCATCCGCGAAGGACGACACGGAAGCGGACGCGCCAGCCATCAGGCGCCGAGCCCCACGGACTCGAACTCCACCGTGTATTTGGACTGTTCGGGCG
>JBEVGK010000182.1:0-5838 GCA_040511795.1 Lacisediminihabitans sp.
AGTTCGTTACGCTGCGGTCGGAGCGTCTCGTGCTCGACCTGCCCGTGCACGGCGACCGTGAGCTCGTGGCGGAGTACTGCGCCGACCCGGTGTTCGAGCGATTCATGACGACGCCGTGGCCGTACCGCATGAAGGACGCCGACTTCTTCGTCGACGAGTTCGTGCCGACAGGCTGGGCGGACGGCAGCGAACTGACCTGGGCTCTGCGACGCGCTCCCGGCGACCCGCTGCTCGGGGTGATCGGGTGGCGCCGCCGGCGGCAGGAGCTCGGCTTCTGGTTGGGTGGTCCGCATCGCGGCGTGGGTTACATGACGGAGGCGACGATCGCCCTGACGGACTGGCTCTTCGCCACCCAGGGTCAGGACCTCGTGCGCTGGGAGTGCATCCAGGGCAACACCGCCTCGGCGAGCGTGGCGCGCAAGGCCGGGTTCCGGTACACCGGCGAGCGCCGCTCCACCCTCCCGATGCGCAAGGGCGATCTGCGCCCCTCCTGGCACGCGGAGCTGCGCCCGGGCGAGCCGCACGAGCCGACATCCGGGTGGCCGGGAGTCTGAGCCCGCCGGCGTGGACGCGCGCTGGCCGAACAGTCATGCGGTCAACAGGATGAGCGGTCCGGCAGTACCGATCTGGTCCTGTTTGCGGACGATTCGGCGATCTGGTCATGTTGGCGGACGCTGGAGGCGGCGGAGGCCGGGAATGTAATCCGCCGACCCGCGTTGACTATGCTCGTAACACAAGTTTGTGCTCCGGGGTCGGTGAGAATCCGAACCGGCGGTGATAGTCCGCGACCCGCGGATCGGCGAAATCCGATCAGCGGTTGAGCCGGTGGAATTCCGGTACCGACGGTGATGAGAACGGTCCAGCGATGGTGGTTCTTCAGTCCGGATGAGAGGAAGCACTCGCGAACGACGACCGCCCGACCCGGGCAGCGCGTCGCGCGCGGCATCCCCGGACACTCCACCCAGAGGACACCGGATGACCGCCACAGCACCAGCGAAGATCGAGCAGGCCATGCGCCATGCTCTCTCGCTCGCTGCCCACGGCCCCGCGTGGGGCGTCAACCCGCAGGTCGGCTGCGTGATCCTCGCCGCCGACGGCACGGTGCTCGCCGAGGGCTGGCACCGCGGCGCGGGCACGGCGCACGCCGAGGTCGATGCGCTCTCGAAACTCTCCCCCGGCGAGGCCGTCGGGGCGACCGCCGTCGTCACCCTCGAACCGTGCAACCACACCGGACGCACGGGCCCCTGCAGCGAGGCACTACTCGCCGCCGGCGTGAGCGAGGTCTACTACTCCGTCGCCGACCCTGGCGAGCGCTCCGGCGGCGGCGCGCTGCGCCTGCGCGAGGGCGGCGTCATCGTGCAGGGTGGCCTCCTCGCCGACGAGACCGAGCGCGCGATGCGCGTCTGGCTCACGGCCGAGCGACTGCGCCGTCCGTACGTCAGCGTGAAGTGGGCGTCCAGCCTCGATGGGCGAGCCGCGGCATCCGACGGCAGCAGCCAGTGGATCACCGGAACCGCCGCCCGCCAGCGCGTGCACGAGCAGCGCGAGACCTCGGACGCCATCGTCGTCGGCACGGGCACCGTGCTCGCGGACGACCCGAGCCTGACCGCGCGGGGGGACGCCGGCGAACTGATGCCGCACCAGCCGATTCCGGTCATCATCGGCGAGCGCGACATCCCCTCCGATGCACGCGTGTTCCAGCATCCGCACCCGCCGATCCTCACCGCCAGCCGCGACCTGCCCGCCATCCTCCGCGGGCTGTTCGAGCGCGACATCCGTCATGTCTACGTAGAGGGCGGCCCCGCCCTGGCCAGTGCCTTCGTCGCCGCCGACCTCGTCGACGAGTACCTCATCTACCTGGCGCCGACCCTGATCGGCGGCCCCATGACCGCGCTCGGCGATCTCGGGGTGCGCACGCTCGGCGACGCGCACGCGGTCCGCATCGACTCCATAGAGCAGCTCGGCGACGACTTCCTCATCACCGCATACCCGACCAATAGAGAGCACTGACATGTTCACCGGAATCATCGAAGAACTCGGCACGGTCACCGACTGGTCCCCCCGCGGCGATGCCGCGCGCATCACCGTGCGCGGTCCCCTCGCCGTCGAAGGCGCGGCCCACGGCGACTCGATCTCGGTCAGCGGAGTCTGCCTCACCGTGGTCGACCAGGGGATCGACTGGTTCACGGCGGATGTCATGGCCGAGTCGATCGCCATGAGCACGTTGAAGACGGTGTCAGCTGGCACCCCGGTCAACCTGGAGCGCGCCGCGAGGGTCGGCGACCGCATCGGCGGCCACATCGTGCAGGGCCACATCGACGGCACGAGCGAACTGCTGAACGTCACCGAGGGCAGCGCCTGGCGCGTGCTCCGCTTCACGCTCAGCCCCGAGCTCGCCCCGCTGGTCACCCGCAAGGGGTCGATCGCGGTCGACGGCGTCTCCCTCACGGTCAGCGCGGTCGGTGCGGACTGGTTCGAGGTGTCCCTCATCCCCGAGACCCTCGCCGCGACCACCCTCGGCGCAAAGACGCTCGGCGACGCGGTGAACATCGAGACCGACATCTTGGCCCGGCAGGTCGCCCGCTTCCTCGAACTCGACGGCGGCGCACGAACTGCACAAGCACAGGAGCACGACCTCGGAAGTTTCATCGACAGAAGGAGCGGGCTATGAGTCTCGCCGACATCCCCACCGCCCTCGACGCGCTGCGCGCCGGGCGACCGATCATCGTCGCCGACGACGAGAGCCGCGAGAACGAGGGCGATGTGATCATCGCCGCCCAGTCCGCGAGCCAGGAGACCCTGGCCTGGATGGTGCGCAATACCTCCGGGTTCATCTGCGCCCCGATGACGGGCGAGATCGCCGACCGCCTCGCGCTGCCACTCATGGTGATCGACAACGAAGACCCGCGGGGCACCAACTACACGGTGAGCGTCGACGCCGCCGATCGCATCAGCACCGGGATCAGCGCCGCGGACCGGGCGCACACCCTCCGTGTGCTCGCCGCACCGGACTCGACGCCGGCCAGCGTGCACCGCCCCGGCCACATCCTCCCGCTGCGTGCAGCAGACGGCGGCGTGCGCGAACGTGCCGGTCACACCGAGGCGACTGTCGATCTGCTCCGCCTCGCCGGCCTCGTGCCGGTCGGCGCGATCTCCGAGATCGTCGCCGACGACGGCGAGATGATGCGGCTTCCCGAGCTGATCGAACTCGGCGAGCGTGACGGAGTTCCCGTGATCACCATCGCGGCGCTGCTCGACTACCTCGACGCCTCCGTCGACGAGGTGGAACTGCCCGGCGCCGTCATCCCGGAGACGTCGCGGGTGATCTTCGAGGTCGAGACCACCATCCCCACCGCGCATGGCAGCTTTCGTTTTCGCGCCTACCGCGACCGGATGACCGGGGCAGACCACCTGGCCGTCATCTCCGGCAACCCGACCAATGGAACGCTGCTGCGGGTGCACTCCGAGTGCCTCACCGGCGAGGTGTTCGACTCGCAGAAGTGCGAGTGCGGCCCGCAGCTCGATGCGGCGCTCGACCTCATCCAGAAGGAGGGCGGCATCGTGATCTACATGCGCGGTCACGAGGGGCGCGGCATCGGCCTGATCAACAAGCTGAAGGCCTACCGTCTGCAGGAGGACGGGCTCGACACCCTCGACGCGAACACCGCCCTCGGCTTCCCCGCCGACGGCCGCGACTACGGCGCCGCCACCGCCATCCTCGACGACCTCGGCATCAGCGAGGTCCGCGCACTCACCAACAACCCGGAGAAGCTGCGCCAGCTCCGCGCCCACGGCATCACCGTCACCGAGCAGGTGCCGCTGGTGGTCGGGGTCGGTCAGTTCAACGAGCGCTACCTCGAAGCGAAGCGCGACAGGATGGGGCACCTGCTTCCCAACGACACCGAGCTCGAGGAGTCCGCGCGGGCCCACCAGCGCATTCTCGACGTACAGAAAGGACACCTCGCATGAGCGGCGACGGCGCACCCGAGATCGTCACTGACGGCACCGGCCTGAAGGTCACCATCGTCGCCGGACGCTGGCACGAGGTGATCACCGACGGGCTGCTCGCCGGGGCGCACCGTGTGCTCCGCGACTCCGGTGCCGAGGTCACCGAGGTGCGGGTTCCCGGCAGCTTCGAGCTGCCGGTGGTCGCGAAGGCCGCGCTCGAGAACGGGGCGGATGCCGTGGTCGCCCTGGGCGTGATCATCCGTGGCGGAACGCCCCACTTCGAGTTCGTGTCGGATGCCGCCACCAGCGGGCTGACACAGGTCGCGATCCAGACCGGCAAGCCGATCGGCTTCGGCGTGCTCACCCTCGACGACGAGCACCAGGGTATCGACCGGGCCGGCCTACCCGGGTCGAAGGAGGACAAGGGCGCCGAAGCGGCAGAGGCCGCGATCGCCACCGCCGTGCTCATCCGCAGCCTGCAACGCTAGGGTGGAGGGGTGGTGAATCCCTTCAAGATCTTCGTGCTCATCGCCGTCGTGCTGGCTCTGGCACTGGCGGTCGGTTTCGTGATCGTGGTGTTCTTCCAGACCGGCGCACAGCCGCAGAGCCTGCCGCTTCCGGTGCTCGGCACGCGCGTTCTGTGACCTCTGACGGGGCGACCACCCCGCGGCCGAGAACGGCACGCCCGGCGCCGAAAGCGCCGAGCCGCGTGCTGCTGCTCGCCATCGCCGCGATCATCGTGTCGATCGTCATCGGCCTCATCGTGCACGGCGTCACCCGTCCCGGGCCGGTGCCCCCGATCGCCAGCATCAGCTTCAGCCAGTTCGAGGCGGTGCCCGGCTTCGACAGCAGCACCTTCGTGGAGCGCTCCCCGGGGCGGATCGCCGAGCTGGAGGCGATCGCCGCCAAGTACGACGTGGCGTTGAACGACGTCGACGCGAACCTCAACGACCCGTGCAGCGGCGGGCTCGGCACCGACGTGAAGCTCGAGTTCCGCGGCTCCGGTACGAGCAGCTTCCATCTGAACAGCTGCAAGGGCCCGCAGGCATCCGGCACCTTCGTCGCGGACGCGACGGCGCTGTTCAGCCGGTGGCGCGACTCCGGCAACTGAAACACAGGCAACTGAAACTCAGGCAACTGACACCCCGCATTGGGGGTGACCTCGGTGGACGACGAGCCGGGATAATCGTGAGCACATCCCCGCCAGCCCGAATCAGGCCAGGAGTTCTTCTGCAATGACCGCGACGACCCGACTTCCGGCGGCGTTCACGCCCTTCGCCGAGCCGACCCGCAAGGTCCCTGCGCGGTGGATCGCGCTGTTCGCCACCGCCTGGTTCGGCATCTGGATGGCGCAGCTGACCCCGATCCAGCTGCTGCTTCCTCAGCAGATCGGGGAGCTGCTGAGGGCGCGCGACTGGGTCGACAGCGTCGTGGCCTTCGGCATCGTCTCGGGCATCGCCGGGCTGTGCGCCCTCATCGCCTACCCGCTCACCGGTGCCCTCTCCGACCGCACCACCTCGAGGTTCGGGCGGCGGCGGCCGTGGATCCTGGTCGGCACCGTCGTCTTCGCGGTCTCGCTCCTCCTGCTCGGGCTGCAGACCACCATCGTGGGAGTCGGCGTCTTCTGGTCGCTCGCCATCACCGGCTTCTGCATCGTCTCGGCCGCCATCACCGCCACCATCTCCGACCAGGTGCCGGTACGCCAGCGCGGCATCGTCTCGGGCTGGGTCTCCGCGCCGCAGGCGGTCGGCACCGTGCTCGGAATCCTGCTGGTCACCGTGCTCGGGCTCGGCCTTCTGCTCGGCTACACGCTCGTCGCCGTGCTGCTGGTGGTGCTCGTGCTGCCGTTCCTGCTCGTCATCCCCGACGAGGTGTTACCGCGGGTGCTGC
>JBEVGK010000183.1:0-8869 GCA_040511795.1 Lacisediminihabitans sp.
GGGTAACCTAACCGGTCCCTGAGCTTGTCGAAGGGCCAACACGCCTCGAGCGAGACAACCCCGGTAGATCGATCAGTCGGCCTTCGATAAGCGCGAGCTTCTTCGCACGACTCCAGCCATGCACTTGGCGCTCACGAGCGAAGGCCGTTTCGATGCTGTCCGACTCCTCGGCAAAAACCAGCACCACGGGACGTCGTTTGCGGGTGAAGTCCGCTCCCAATCCTGAATCGTGCTCAGCGATTCTGCGTTCGAGGTCGATAGTGCTCCCGTGTAGAAGCTTCCGAACCGTACGGCGCTACTCGACCCGCGAAAACGGTCAGTACAGCAGCATCGTGAGCTGGCGGCGGGCCGCGATCACGCGGGGGTCCTCACCACCGGCGATCTCGAAGTAGTCGACGAGGCGCGTGCGCACCATGTCTTTGCCCGCCTGATCGAGGGTCGGGAACAGCTCGAGCAGCCGCAGGAAGGCGTCTTCGAGGTGGCCTCCCGAGACGTCCAGGTCGGCAACGGCGAGCTGCGCGTCGAGATCCGTGGGCGCGGCGGCAGCGGCGGCACGGATGTCTGCGGCGCTCGCACTGCCCAGACGAGCCAGCAGCGACACCTGTGCCAGTCCGGCCACGGCCAGCTGATCGCGCGGGTTCTGCGCGATAGCGGTCTTGTACTCCCGGATCGCCGTCTCGTAGTCACCTGCGGCGATGGCGTCGTAAGCCTCCTGGTGATGCGGCGGCAGCGGTTCTTCTACCGGCTCCGCTGCCTCGGCCGGGGCATCCGTCGATTGCGGGCTGGCGACGCCGGTCACGTTGTTCTGCGCCGCGAGAGTGGCGACCTGCTCGAGCACCTGACGGATCTCTTCGTCGGAGATCTCCCCCTCGTAGAGCGCGATCGGGCGCCCACCGATCACCGCGGCGACGGTGGGGGCAGCGGTGGCCCGGAAGGCCTCGCGCAGCTGCGGGTTCGCGTTCACGTCGACGTTGGCGAGCATGAAGCGCCCGCCGTATGACAGGATGACGTTCTGCAGCAGTGCGGACGGGCTGCCGACGTAGAGCTCGACGATGACCGGCACCTGCTGCGACAGATCCAGGATGCCGGTGAAGTTCGCGTCCGTGCCGTCCAGCACCAGGGAGGGCACCGGCACGCCACCGCCTGGAGCGGTTGCGGGAGCGCCGGGGGCGGCCGCGGGACGGGTCAGCGAGGAGAGGTCGACGGCACCGCGCAGGTTCGCGGCGGAGGGGGGCAGATTGGTCACGGCAGTTCCTTGGCAGAGATCAGACCCGAGGCGAAACCGAGCAGAGTGATCTTGCCCTTGGTTCCGGCCTTCGGCACGTAGAACAACAATTGGTCACCGTAGACCGAGACAGTGCCCTTCGTCGAGCCGGTGATGCCGGAGAGCGACTTGACCTGACCCTCGGGGTTCACCGCCGCGCCGGCCTCCGTGGGCTTGACCGTCACGGTCTCCTCCAGCTCCGTGGCGACGATCGCCCCGTTGTCGTTGGTGGAGAGCGCGATGACCGGGCCGGGACCGTCGCCGTTGGCGACCGTCATCGCGGCCGTCGCCGGCAGCGCGGCCGCCGTCGCCTTGCGGTACTCGTTGCCGAAACTGGAGACGAACTTGTCGTCGGTGAGGTCGAAGTCCTTGGTGAACGGGCTCTCGGTGCCCTTGTCGAGGATGTCGCCGTAGTCGAGCGCGATGGCCTTCGGCGGCAGCTTCAACAGCTTCTGATCGGGCGCGAGCTGCGATGCGCCGATGTTCGCCGCGGCGACCTTCGGGAAGTCGACCTTCGCCTCGAGCTGGACGGCGTAGTTCACCTTGTAGTCATCGCGGGGCGTGTCCTGCACCAGCATCAGCGCGACGGGCGGCACCGTCTTGTCCTGCGGGTTCTGCACGACCGTGAAGACCGTGCGCGGCCACGAGTCCGTGTGCTGCGGAAGCGTGAGCCCGACCGCGGTCGCCGGGATCGCGAACAGCGCCGGCACGGTGCTGTCGGCCTTGCGGATCGTGTAGTTCGCCGAGCGCACGGCCAGCGCCGCCCCGGTGAACCGGGTGGCGGCGAGCGTCGCATCGTTCGTCTTGTCCGCCTCCGTGGCGACGCCGGAGATGCGGGACACGATCTCCTTGAGCTGGGGGATCGTCACGGCGGGCGGGTCGAGTTGCTCGCTCGCGGGCGCCGCTTTGGTGGGCGACGGGCTCGGGGTGGCCTGATGGGCGCCGCCGAGGAACTCCGGCCAGAGCTCGGAGGAGCATCCGCTCAGCAGCAGAGTGCCGACCAGCAGCACGGGGACGGCAACGACCATCTTGCGTCGGGTCGAGCGGCGCCGGGTCGAGCGCGTCCCCGCCGTCGCGGTGGCGGCACGGCGCTGGCGGTAGCCGCGCTGACGGGGCACCTTCGGCATCTTCGGGGTCTTGCGGCGCGGGCCGCGGGCACGTCGGTGGTGCACTACCGCCCAGATGTACAGGCCGACACCGACGAGCAGCAACAGCAGGCCGCCGGCCATCAGCGGACCGGACCATGGCGTGCGGTTGTCGAGCGGCCACTGCACCGAGATATTGCTCGGAGCAGGACTGGTGCCATTGGACACGATGAGCACGGTGATGTCGCTCGGGACGTTCACGGTGAAGCTGAGGCTCTTGCTGTGCGAGAACTGGCCGAGCCAGAGGTCGGAGCCGGACGGGTTCGGCACGGTGGTCGCCTTGCCCTTGACGACGGTGTTGGTGAGCTTCTGTGTCGCGGCCCTGTACCCGATGCGGTTGTACGTGGTCTTGCCGACCCAGGCCTTGACGTCTTCCGTGCGACCGTAGGCGGCGAAAACAGTGGATGAACCGCTGATGTCGATCTTCTGACGCCCCGGCAACGACTGGAGGGTCTTGGAGTCGATGAGGGTGACCGTCGCGGGCGAGTGGGTGGCGACGGATGCCGTCAGGGTCGACGGTGCGGCGAGTACGGTTCGCTGAGCGATTCCGTACGCGATCATTCCGAAAGCGATGACGAACGCCACGATGGCGGCGATAAAACGCACGTTGGGTTACTCCTCTCGTGTTGCTCGACGCGACGGGAGGTCGGCGACCCGTGTCACGATCCGCTCTGTCAGGGACGGTGACGGCTCGCACTAGGGGACGAGCTCAGGGGTTCCAGGCCGATAGGCCCAGGGTGGCAACAGGCAAAGACATCCCACGATAGCCCAGACAGCCTGTGAACGGGCCTGAAGGCTCAGGCTAAACTCTGATCGTTCGGCCCCTGACCCCGATAGGCGCCGCGAGATTTTACGAATTTTCACGAGGAGACACCGTGGCTGCCGACGACGAGACCTTCAGTACTGCCATGCGCGGCTACAACCGCGACGAGGTGGACAGCGCGATCCAGGATCTGCGGCGCGAGCTCATCAAGGCTAACGCCGACAAGGCGGAGGCGGGCAAAGAGGTCAAACGCCTGAGCGCCACCGTCGAGGATCTGCAGGCCGAGATCGAGGAGACCGGCAGCCCGACCTACAGCGGGCTCGGCACCAAGCTCGAGAACACACTCCGGGTCGCAGAAGAGCAGTCGACCCGCATCATCAGCCAGGCCGACATCGATGCGGAGAAGCTGCGCAGCAGCGTACAGAGCGAGATCACCGCCCTGCGCGTCGACGCCATGGAGGCGGCCGAGCGGGTGGTGACGGATGCCCAGGCCACCGCGAAGGCGGCCCTCGATTCCGCCTACTCCGAGGCTGCCGAGCGGCTCGCCAATGCCACCGCAGAGGCCGACGCACTCACCCAGGACGCCCTGCGCGAGGCGGCCGCGATCCGCGGTGCCGTCGCCACGGAGGCGGCGGAGGCCCGCACCACCGCCAAGCGCGAGGCAGCCGCCGTGCGCGCCGAGGCCGAGCGGGAGGCAGCGGAGCTGAAGGTCGTCGCCAGCCGTGAGGTCACAGAGGCACGCGACGCCGCCGCAGCCCTCGCCCGCGAGACCGAGCTGGGCCGCGCGGAGTTCGTGAGCGAGAACGAGAAGCAGTGGGGCGATCTGGCCCGCGATACCGAGCAGCAGCGCACCGACCTCGCCCGCGAGGTCGAGGAGAGCCGCGCGCTGCTCATCCAGAACGCACACGACCAGCGCGCGGAGCTCAAGCGCGAGATCGACGAGGCCCGCTCCACCCTCGAGCACGACACCGCGGATGCCAGGGCCCGCCTCGAGCAGGAGACCATCGCCACCCGCGATGCCCTGGCCAACGAGGCCGCGACGACGCGCGCCGCGCTGGAGCAGGAGACCATCGCCACCCGCGATCTGCTGGAGCAGGAGACATCCGCGGCTCGGTCCTCGCTCACCCAGGAGACGGCCGCCGCTCGCGCCGCCATCGAGCTGGAGACGGCCGCCGCCCGCACCGACCTGCTGCAGAGCACCGCCGCGGCCCGGGCCGCGCTCGAACTGGAGATCAGTTCGGCCCGCACGGCCGTGGAACAGGAGATCGTCGCGGCCCGCGCCGCCGCCGAGCTGGAGATCAGTACCGCGCGCACGCAACTGGAGTTGGACACCAAGCGCACCCTCGACGAGCTCGACCAGGAGCTGGTCGAGACCCGCGCGAAGCTCGCCGCTGAGCTGGACGCGGCGAGGTCGTCGCTCGCCATCGAGCTCGAGCAGCAGCGCACGAACGCCGACCGCGAGATCGAGGCGCTGCAGGCCGAGGTGACCCGGGAAGCGGAGCAGACCCGTGCGCAGCTCGCCCACGACGTCGCCGAGACGCGGAGCACGATCGCCCTGGACGCCGAGCAGGCCAGGGCAGATCTGGATGTCGAACTGAAGTCGCGTAGGGACGAGGCCGAGAAGGAGTTCCTGGCCAAGCACCAGGAGGCGGTCGCCCAGACGCAGAAGTACCTCGACGATGCGCAGGCGCAGCTGGCGGAACTCACCGAGGCGGCCGCGGAGAAGCGCCATGAGGCAGACACCATCGTGAGCGAGACCCGCGCAGCGGCTCGCGAGCTCACAGAGAAGACGGCGAACGACACGGCAGCGGCTGTCTCCGCCGCCGAGGCGCGGGCGATCGAACTCGTGAAGGACGCGGAGAAGCGCAGCGCGCAGCTCGTGTCTGACGCGGAAGACCGCCTGGCCAAGATTAGGATTGAGCGCGAAGCCGTCGCCGGCTACTTCGAGAGCCTTCGCGGCGTGTTGACGCAGGCAGAGAGGGTCTCCTCGGGCGAGTAGCAGTCAGCGCGTCGGCGGCCTCCGACTAGATGGGGAAGCTAGATGGGGAAGCCGTGAAGATCCAGAACGCGTTCCGGCTCGGCCTGCTCGGCGGCCTCGGCGTCATCGTGGCCGTCGCGATCGGCGGGGCAATCGCGAGCCTGTCGACCATCCTCACCTACGTGGGTGCCGCACTGTTCCTCTCGCTGGGCATCGACCCGGCGGTGTCGTGGCTGGAGAAGCGCAAGTTTCCGCGCTGGGCGGCGATCCTCACCGTGCTCGTCGTCGTCATCGGCGTGCTCGTCGGATTGGTCTTCGCGGTCGTGCCGGTGATCGTCGACCAGGTCAACAACCTCATCGGCACGCTGCCGGACTTCATCGCCACCATCACCACCTCGGATTTCATCCCCGACGTGCAGAAGAACCTGCCCAGCTTCATCGAGCTCCAGACGATCATCGACAACGCCGGCGACTACCTCACCAGCAATGCGGGCAAGATCGGCGGCGGCCTGCTCAACGTCGGAATCGGCATCGCCGGTGGCGTGACCGGACTGTTCATCATCACGATCCTGACCATCTACTTTGTCGCGTCGCTGTCGTCGATCAAGCGGGGCGTCTACCGGCTGGTGCCGGCCTCGAAGCGCGCGCGCTTCGCCGACATCGCCGAGCAGATCACGGATGCCGTCGGGCGCTACGTGATCGGCCAGGCCACCATCGCCCTCGCCAACGGAATCGCGAGCTTCATCTTCCTGTCGATCATGACGCTCTTCGGCGTGAAGTACCCGGCACTGTTCGCCTTCATCGCCTTCCTATTCGCCCTGGTGCCCCTGGTGGGAACGCTGTCCGGCAGCATCCTGATCACGCTCAGCACGCTGGCGATCACCGTCGGGGAGAGCGGTCCGTGGCCCGCGATCGTCGTCGGCATCTACTACCTGGCCTACATGCAGATCGAGGCATATGTGATCAACCCGCGGGTGATGTCGCGGGCGGTGAAGGTACCGGGAGCAATCGTGGTGATTGCGGCGCTGGCCGGCGGGTCGCTGCTCGGCATTCTGGGCGCCCTGATCGCGATCCCGGTAGCTGCCGCCGTGCTGCTGATCATCGACCAGGTCGTCGTTCCGCGGCAGAACGAGCTCTAGCCCGCCCGGCCGCCGAGCGATCGGGGTGCGCCTTCATGAACTGCGCTAGGCGAGGTCGGCGGCCGGGTACAGCTCGGGCAGCGGCAGCGCCGACGGGTTGAGCCGCAGCACGATCTCACTGAGCACCCGTCGGGTCTGCGCCTCCCCCACCCAGAGGTGCTTGCCGCCCTCCACCGCCACGAACTCGAGCTCGGGCACCGAGGCGAATCGTTCTGCCGCCTCGGCCGGACGGAGGAAGTCGTCGAGCTCGGGAACCAGCGCGACCAGACGACGACCGGAACCGGCCCAGGCGGCCAGCTCGGCATCCGTGGTGCGATGCAGCGGCGGCGAGAGCAGGATCGCCCCCTCGATCGGGTGTTCGAGCCCCCACTTGAGCGTGACCTCGGTGCCGAACGACCAGCCGACGAGCCAGGGATGCGGCAGCGAGCGAGCGCCGATGAGGTCCATCGCCGCGGCGAGGTCGAGCCGCTCGTCCACCCCGTCGCCGAACGATCCCTCGGAGGTGCCGTGCGGCGATGTCACGCCGCGGAAGTTGAACCGCAGCACCGCGATGTCGGCGAGTGCGGGCAGCCGGGCCGCCGCCTTGCGGATGATGTGCGAGTCCATGAAGCCGCCGGCGGTGGGAAGCGGATGCAGCGCGACCATCGTCGCGACCGGGTCGCGGTCGAGCGGCAGCGAGAGCTCGCCGATCAGGCGGAGCCCGTCGGAGGTGTGGAGCTCCACCGCCTCACGGCGCGCCGGCAATTCGACGGCGCCGCGGATCTCGATGCTCGGCTCGGTAGGGTCGGGTGCGCTCACGTGATCTTCCAGCAGTGCGAGTGCCAGTGCCGACGGGCTGCGAGGTCTTCCGCCTCCCCCATCAGTCCGTCCGCGCGCCAGGTGACCAGGTGCGGCGTGCCCGGAGCGATGTCGAGCCCACATCCGGGGCAGGTGTAGTGCTTCACCGCGGAGGCCGGTGCGATCGGCTGCACATTCCACAGCCCACCCCGCTTCGACTCGCTGTGCAGCGAACCGCTGAGCACGCGGGTGAGGTCGAAGTCCTCGTCGTCCCTGCCGCCAGCAGACCCACCCGATGGGCCGGTTCTGCGCGGGCGGTTCGATCTGGGCACCCGCCAAGCCTACGAGGTCTCCGCGCGCGGTTCACCCTCAGGAACCGCTCGGATTGTCGATCTGCTCGATTCTGGCCTGCTCGAAGTCGAGCATCGCCTGCGCCCGGGACAGGATTCGCGAGTCGTAGCTGCCGGCAGCCTGCGCCTCGAGCAGGGCGGCCCGCTCCGCCTCCAGCACCTCGCGACGCAACGACCTGTACTGCTGATGCGGCGAGTGCACCAGGGCCTCATCGCCGGCGCCGTGCTCCGCCCTCTCCCAGGCGGCCTCCGAGGTGAGCAGCGTGTCGGCGCGCACCCGCTCGACGACCGCCGGATCGATCTGGCCGCCCCCGGGGATCTCCAGTTCTGGATTCTCGAGCGCCTGCACCCCCGCCGAACTCATCTCGTCGAGCAGCGCCGCGAGCTCGCGCCGATCTCCCTCACGATCCACTCCCCCGATGCCGGTCAGTCGAATGAGCAACGGCAGGGTGCCGCCCTGCACCAACAGGGTGACCACGGCGACCGTGAAGGCGATCAGGATGAGTTGTGCGCGATACGGGATGTCGTCGGGCAACGACTGCGCGGCGGCGAGGGTGACCACCCCGCGCATCCCGGCCCAGGACAGCACGACGCCGCCGCGCCAGCCGAGCCCCTCGCTGCGGAGCTTCGCCAGGTCGGTGTCGCGGCGCTGGTAGGCCGCCTCGGCGCGGCGCTGCCCGATCCTCTGCCGCTCGTCGAGAGTGGTGAGAGAGCGCAGCCGCTCCAGCGCTCGACCGAAGCGTTGGTGGCTGCGCTCCTTGCGCTTGAAGCGACGACGCAGGAACAGCAGCAGCGGACCGACGAACAGAAAACGGAGCACCACCACCGCGACGGTGACCAGCAGGCCGACGAGCAACGCGGTGACCACCGGGAACTGATCGGGGTCCCTGTTGACGCTGCCGATGATGCCGTTGATCTGCAGCCCCATGAGCAGGAAGACGCCGTTCTCCAGCACGAACTGCGCCGTGCGCCAGTTGAGCCGCTCGTTGATCCGCGCCTGCGGCGTGAACCGTTTCGCGCTCGCGTGGCCGGCGTAGAGCCCGGCGATCACGACGGCGAGCACTCCGGAGGCGCGCAGTTCCTCCGCCGGGATGTAGGCGATGAACGGAACGGCGAAGGAGATCAGGATGTCGAGCACCGGATCGCGCAGCTTCGACCGGAGGAAGACCGAGAGCACGCCGACGAGCAGCCCGACCGCGATGGCGACGGCCACCGCGTAGGCGAAGTCGCCGATCACGCCCCAGAAGCTGACGACACCGGCGGTGGCCGCGATCGCGGAGCGCAGCAGCACGAGTGCGGTCGCATCGTTGACCAGGCTCTCTCCCTCGAGGATGGTGACGAGCCGGGGCGGCAGCCCGAGTCGTTTGGCGCGAGAGGTGGCGGCCCCGGCATCCGTCGGGCGGACGACCGCACCGCGAGCCCCCGCCGCGGCGAAGGTGAGGGCGGGGAAGAT